>JAQIDF010000473.1 GCA_027858145.1 Prolixibacteraceae bacterium
GAAAATCCAGGAATTATCTAAAAAAGTAAAAGGGTTTCTTTCAGTAGAAATGAATGCAGGTCAAATGGTAGAGGACATCCGACTTGCCGTAAACGGAAAAACCACTGTTGAACATTTTGGGCGAATGGGCGGTATTATTGCCACACCGGCTGAAGTTGTTGAAGCTGTTGAATCAAAATTAATTGGAGGATAAGCCATGGAAGACACATTGAAGATTGAAGATATTATAAAACCTGAGAATAAGGTTTACGAAAAAACAAGTGTGCTTACCGACAACCCGACGCATTATTGTTACGGATGTAGCCACGGAGTAGTTCACAAACTGGTTGCCGAGGTTATTGAAGAAATGGACATCCAGCAAGATGTGGTGGGTGTTTCACCGGTAGGCTGTGCAGTGTTGGCATACAACTACATCGATATCGACTGGATGCAGGCAGCTCATGGCCGCGCTCCGGCAGTGGCAACCGGATATAAACGGGTAAATCCCGAAAAATACGTATTCACCTATCAGGGCGATGGTGACCTCGCCGCCATTGGTACCGCCGAAACCATGCACGCCGTTAACCGGGGCGAAAACATTGTGATTATTTTTATCAATAATGCGATTTATGGGATGACCGGCGGACAAATGGCGCCAACCACCATGCTGGGGCAGCAAACCGCAACCAGCCCTGACGGACGCGATATCGACCTGAACGGCTACCCGTTGAAAATTACAGAGTTGTTAGCTCAATTACCCGGTGCCGCTTATGTTACACGACAAAGTGTACACACACCCGGCAACGTGCGCAAATGCAAAAAAGCCATTCGCAAAGCATTCGAAAACTCGGCTAAAAAAATAGGAACATCATTTGTTGAAGTTGTTTCAACCTGCAACTCGGGATGGAAACAAACTCCGGAGGAATCAAACAAGTGGATGGAAGAAAACATGTTCCCCTTTTACCCTCTTGGCGTAATCAAAGACAGCGAGCGTGATAAAGCCGATGAATATCTTGTTCAAAAACTAAAAAAGTAAACATCATGACAGAAGAAATCATTATAGCAGGTTTTGGCGGACAAGGCGTATTGTCGATGGGGAAAATACTGGCATACTCGGGCATTATGCAAAACCAGGAAGTTTCGTGGTTCCCATCGTACGGCCCCGAAATGCGTGGTGGAACAGCCAACGTATCGGTTATCCTGAGCGACGAACGCATCTCATCGCCGGTACTTAACACGTTCGACACGGCCATTATCCTGAACCAGCAATCACTCGACAAATTCGAGGAAGCAGTTAAACCAGGAGGTACACTTATTTTCGATCCAAATGGTATTGTAAAAGAGCCGTCACGCACCGATATTAACATCTACAAAATTGAAGCAACAAGGCTTGCAGCAGAAAAAGGACAACCAAAAATTTTCAACATGATTGTTTTGGGTGCTTTCCTAAAGGCAAAGCCTATTGTTAAAATTGAAAATGTGAAAAAAGGACTGGAAAAGTCATTACCAGAAAGACATCATCATATGATTCCTATGAACATCAAAGGCCTTGAGCTTGGTGAGAAAGAGATGGTGGAAATTAGATAAAAAAATTAGGCAAAAAAGAAGTGAGGCTTATTCGCGAAAATGCAGAATAAGCCTCTTTCTTTTTAGGAACTAAACCATGCAACTTCAATATGATCCCTAAAAGATTTGTATATTAGCAAAACATTAACCACAAAAAACAATTAAAAAGGTGAAGACTGTTACCGTAGAGCTTAAAAACAATAATGCCTTGAGGCTTTTAAAAGATCTTGAGCTTGCCAATATTATTCGTGTTTTAGACAAGGAAAAAAAAACAAAGGATAGTGCAAAGCTTTCTAAAACAATTCGAGGTTCTATTAGCAAAGAAAGAGCAATCGAATTAAACAAGCAACTCACTCAAACCCGCAACGAATGGGAAGAACGAACTATTTAATTGATACGAATGTAGCCATTGATTATATTGGTGAAACCCTTCCGGAAAAAGCACTAAACGAGCTTGATAGTTTTTTTGACAAAAAATTTTATATTTCAATCATCAACAAAATAGAACTGCTTGGCTTTAAGGACATAAAAGACGAAGAAGAACAAAATTTCTGTAAGCTAATTAATGCTTCCACAATCTTAAATTTGACTGATGATATCGTAACTAAAACAATAGAGATTAGAAAACACTATAAGATAAAACTACCAGATGCAATAATTTCCGCAACCGCACTTACCCACAATCTTATCATAATTACCAGAAACACAAAAGATTTTGAAAAAATCGAAGGTATTGAAATCTTAAATCCTTATTATTTGTAAATAATTCCTTATTTTTCTGACTTACAACTTAATCTGATACCGGGAACATAATTAACCCACATTTTTCTTAAATTTGAAAAAAATGCAACCTATTCTCATAAATAAAAAAATGATATTAAGCATATATGTCAAATGCTAAATGTAAAAAGACTATATGCTTTTGGTTCTGCTGTGTCAGGAGATTTCAATGAAAACAGTGACATTGATTTTCTCATCTCATTTTCAGATAATTTATCCCCCGAAGAATATTCAGATAATTATTTCAACCTCCATTATAAATTAAGAGAGCTTTTTAATAGAAGTATTGAATCTATTGTCTCATGTCTAAAATCTAACGATCTATTGTTATTAGAATCTGATTGAAAAACCTCTGGTAATAACATTCCAATGCAAATAAGTCATTAAATCTTTCTCCCCCGCTTTCTCAAAACTTGCTGCTTACTTTTTAATAACTACTTTTGCCGCCCGTTTTATTCAAATAAATTGTAAGCAATAATGATAACCGTTTCGAATTTAAGTATCCAGTTTGGCAAGCAAGTCCTTTTTCAGGATGTTGATATGAAATTTACTCCAAGCAACTGCTATGGCATAATTGGCGCCAATGGTGCCGGCAAATCGACCTTTCTGAAATCGCTTTATGGAGATATACCCGTAACAACCGGGCATGTTTCGTTTGGCTCGGGTGAGCGCCTTTCGGTTTTGAAACAGGACCATTTTGCTTTCGACGAGTTCACCGTTCTCGATACCGTTCTTATGGGGCACACCGAATTGTGGAAAAACATGAAAAAGAAGGAAGCCCTGTATGCAAAAACAGATTTTACCGAAGCCGACGGTATGCTGGCATCGGAACTTGAAGACCAGTTTGCTGAAATGGATGGTTGGAATGCCGAAAATAATGCTGCCAGCCTGCTTAGCGGATTGGGTGTAAAGGAAGACCTCCACTATCGAAAAATGGAGGACATGGACGGTAAAATAAAGGTGAAGGTACTACTCGCGCAAGCCCTTTTCGGCAAACCCGACAACTTGCTGCTCGATGAGCCAACCAACGACCTCGACCTCGAAACCATTACCTGGCTCGAGAATTACCTCGCAAACTTCGACAATACAGTGCTTGTGGTTTCGCACGACCGCCACTTTCTCGATTCAATATGTACCCACATTGTAGATATCGACTTTGGCAAAGCCCGCATGTACGGCGGAAATTATTCTTTTTGGTACGAATCAAGCCAGTTGGCTTTACGTCAACAACAATCTCAAAACCGAAAAGCCGAAGAGAAAAAGAAAGAATTGCAGGAATTTATTGCACGATTTAGCGCTAACGTTGCCAAATCGAAGCAAACTACCAGTCGCAAAAAAATGCTCGAAAAACTCAATGTTGAAGAAATTCAGCCTTCGACCCGAAAATACCCCGGCATTATTTTCACCCCCGACCGCAAACCAGGGAATAATGTGCTGGAGATAAAAAATCTGAGCAAATCGGTTGATGGCGAAATGTTGTTCAGCAACATAACATTCAATGTTGAAAAGGACGATAAAATTGTGTTTGTTTCTCGCGACTCACGAGCCATGACTGCCTTTTTTGAGATTTTAGCAGGAAACGACACACCCGACGGTGGTGAATTTGCATGGGGACAAACAATCACCCCTGCTTACCTGCCGCTCGAAAACAGCGAGTTTTTCGACAATAAACTCACCCTTATCGACTGGCTGGGACAATTTTCGAGCGATACAAGCGAAATATTCCTGCGTGGCTATCTGGGTAAAATGCTTTTCTCGGGCGAAGAAGTATACAAAAAAGCTAATGTGCTTTCGGGAGGCGAAAAAATACGTTGTATGATTGCCCGCATGATGCTTCAAAATGCAAACGTAATGGTTCTTGATACACCTACCAACCACCTCGACCTTGAATCGATACAGGCTTTCAATAATAAATTGTCGCAATTCCCGGGCAACATCCTTATGGCGTCGCACGACCACCAGTTTATCGATACAGTATGTAACCGCGTGATTGAACTTACGCCTAACGGAATGCTCGACAAACAA
>JAQIDF010000503.1 GCA_027858145.1 Prolixibacteraceae bacterium
ACATTGCCTTTTTTAGGATCGCCGGCATTTGTCAATGGTAAGGTTATCATTGGTAATCGCGATAAATTCGTGTATTGTTTCAACGCCGAAGATGGTGAATTGTTATGGAAAACCAACACAGGAAGCCGGATTGATGGTTCGGCTGTTGTTAATAAACGCAAAGCTTTGGTTGTAAATATGCGGGGTGATGTAAACCTCATAAATCATGAAAATGGCGAAATCATTTGGACGTATCAACTGGGTAGTGGTGTGATGAAGTCGCCGGCCGTAATAGAGGGGCGTATATTTTTAGCATCGACCGATGGGAATTTGTATTGTTTAAGTAAATAATGGTAAAAAAGATAGACGAATGAACATAATTCAGATAATACCGGGTTCGGGAGGCAGCTTTTATTGTGGAAATTGTTTGCGCGACAGTAAATATTTCGATGCTCTGAAAGAGCAGGGTAATAAAGTGGTGAAAATACCCATGTATTTGCCCCTGTTCTCCGATGAACATGACATATCAGACATTCCGGTTTTTTATGGTGCAATAAGTGTTTACCTGAAACAAATGTTTCCGGTATTCAGGCATGCTCCGTCCTGGTTCGATAATTTATTGAACTCAAAACCAATGATGAAAATGGCCGCATCCATGTCTGGTTCGACCCGTGCTACCGGCCTCGAAGATATGACAATATCGATGTTGCTTGGCGAAGAGGGTAAACAAAAACATGAGCTGGATAAAATGGTTGACTGGATGGCTGAGCATTGCAAACCCGATGTTGTGCATTTATCGAATGCCCTTTTGCTGGGATTGGCCAGACGTATTAAAGAGAAGCTTAATGTGCCGGTAGTTTGTTCATTACAGGATGAAGATGTATGGGTAGATGTAATGCACACGCAGTTTAGGGATCGTGTTTGGAAACTGATGGGCGAAAAGGCCAAAGATGTTGATGTGTTTATTCCTGTAAGTGATTATTATTCGGGCCTTGCTCAAAAGCGTATGAATATTCCTGATGAAAAACTATTCACGGTTCATCTGGGCGTCGATCCTGCTGATTATCAGTTTACGAATTCAGCACACAAAAAAGAACGTAACATTGGCTTTATTTCGAGAATGAGCCCTGTAAACGGGCTCCATATTTTAGTCGATGCATTTATCCTGTTAAAAAAGAAACCCGAAAACAATGATGTACACTTGCATATAACAGGTGGTTATACCGGGGATGATAAAAAGTATGTTAAAGAATTGAAAGATAAATTAGCTGCTAATGGATTAATGGATTATTCTCATTTCTGGAAAAAATTTGAAGGAGAACATCGTTCCAATTTCTTTGAAAGAATGCAGGTGGTATCGGTGCCTGTGCCTCATGGCGAAGCTTTTGGTATCTACTTAACCGAATCGATGGCCTGTGGTATTCCGGTTTTGCAGCCTGAAACAGGTGCATTTCCCGAAATAATTGCAGCCGGTGGTGGTGGTGTCGCTTACAGCCCCAATACGCCTGAAAATTTGTCTGAATCGCTTAGCGATCTTATTAATGACAAACAACAACTGGAAAAATTGAGTGGCAAGGCACGAAAAAGCGTTGAGCAGCATTTCGATATTAACATACAAGCTAAAAAACTGGTTGAAGTTTATAAAAAGGTTGCTAAATAAGAGGTAAATTGCTATCGGGATTTTCCCTGAGTTTTTTGTATTAAGTTAAGTGATACTTATTATTGAGAATTACTGCTGATGCATTAGCCACGAATTCTCGAATTATTATGGATTCAAAGAATCCATAATTCGTGTTTTTTATGATCATTTTATTGAACCATTTTGAATTTTAGTGCATTATTAGTCATTGGGCTTTGCTGATTTACACTAAATCGAATAACAAGTTATTCGTGAATTCGTGGCAAAAGTTTAAATCAATAATGTAATTTTAGCACTCAATTGTCAGCTTTTCTGTGATAATATGTGATAAATACCAATAAACCTGAGTATTTGTCTGAATCGCTTAGCGATCTTATTAATGACACACAACAACTGGAGAAATTGAGTGGCAAGGCACGAAAAAGCGTTGAGCAACATTTCGATATTAATATCCAGGCTAAAAAACTGGTTGAAGTTTATAAAAAGGTTGCCAATAAAGGGTAAATTGCTCGTTTCGTTGTTTATTATTTAATGTAATTGTGAAGACTTTTAGATATGTTGCAAATTACTAATTTAACAAAAACGTACAATGGTGCTTCGGGTTCCTCCCGTCATCCTGTATTGAATTCATTGAGTTTGAATGTAAAAAAAGGAGCGTCTGTTGCAGTTATCGGGCCATCGGGTTGTGGTAAAACTACATTGTTGAACGCCGTGGCTTTGCTTGATGATTTTGATGATGGTGAGATTTTATTTAAAGGAAAAGATCTTTCAAGATTATCTGAAAAAGAAAAGGCTGAATTCCGGAACAGGAAAATTGGAATGGTTTTTCAATTGCATCATTTATTGCCCCAATGTTCATTGATTGAAAATGTATTACTGCCTACATTGCCGGGTGGCACTAAAAATTCGGATAAAAAATTTGCTGAATCGTTACTGAAAGAGGCCGGAATTTGGGAGCAGCGTTATCAGAAACCGGCCGAATTATCGGGTGGCGAATGCCAGAGAGCTGCTGTCGTGCGGGCTCTGATCAATAATCCTGAACTTGTACTTGCCGATGAGCCTACAGGTGCGTTGGATGGTGAAAATGCCGACCTATTGGGCGAAATGCTCATTAGCCTTAATAAAAAGCGGGGTACAACCCTGATTGTTGTTACGCATTCATTGGAATTAGCCCGGAAAATGGATATAATTTACAGATTGTCGGAAGGTAAATTACACGAAGGAGAAAATAAGGAACATGAGTAAGCTTCAATTAATATTACGGTCGGTCAGGTTTTATCTTTTATCAAATATCTGGCTTGCATTGGGCGTTGCTTTAAGCACTGCGGTTTTAACAGGCGCACTAATAGTTGGCGACTCTGTAGACCAAAGTCTCGTAAAAACGACCGACCTTCGTTTGGGAGATATTACGCATGCAGTAGTTGCCGGTGAACGGTATGTTACCGGTAGCTTGGGGGAGGAGATTGATAATCATCCTGAGTTGAGTGCTGCCCCGGTTATCCGGCAAACTGGAATGGCCCTGGCAAATGGTGGTGAGCTTACCGTAAATGATATTAATGTTTGGGGAATTACTGAAGCATTTGACAGCATAGCAGGTAGTAAATTATATGGTAATACAAACCGGGGATGTGTCGTTAGTGAAAATTTGGCTGCCCGGTTGAATTTAGATGTTGGTAGCTTTATTTTACTTAGAGTGGAAAAAGCAACTTCTGTTCCCTCAAATGCCCCGTTTGTTTCGGCATCCGATCAGGTTGTTTCGTGGAGGTTGAGGGTAAATGCCATTGCCGGTAAAAATAGCATGGGACGGTTGAGCATGCAAAATATCCAGTCAGCACCGTTTAATGTATTTGTTCCTTTCGATGAGTTTAATGCCAAAATGGAGAATCAAAACCGGGCTAACGTAATATTTATTAACACTTCATCAAAAGAATCTGAAAAATTAATAGATAATCTTGTACGGAGTGCATGGAAATTAGAAGATACCGGGCTTTCTGTTGAAACAATTAACCGGGTCAATAAGTATCAGGTTGTTTCATCCAGGGTTTTTATCGACAGTTTAGTAGCCCAAAAACTTATTCAGAATCTAAGTGCTGAACCTGTGCTTACTTATTTTGCCAATAAAATTCAAAAGGGGAATAATTTTGTTCCATACTCTTTTGTCTCTTCAATTTATGCCGATTCATTAAATGAAAACGAAATTGTATTAAACCAGTGGGCCGCAAATGATCTTAATGCAACAGTTAACGATTCGGTATTGCTTTCGTATTTTTCTATTGGGCCATTAAGGAAACTGGATACCGATAGTGCTTTTTTTGTTATAAAAGATATCGTTCCTATTGAAGGACAGTTTGCCGACAGGAAATTAATGCCTTATATTCCGGGGTTTTCTGAAGTGTTAAACTGCAGGGACTGGGAAACAGGGGTGCCACTTAATTTTGAATGGATCAGGCAAAAAGATGAGGATTACTGGGATGAATACAAGGGAACACCAAAAGCCTATATTGCTTACAGCAAAGCTAAGGAATTGTGGCAAAACAGGTTTGGTACAGTTACGGCTTTACGGATTCCGGTTGAAATGTACAGTTATGAAGAATTATCAGGTGAAATTCCCAACCTTGTAGATTACAAGAGCCTGGGGGTAAGCATCAGGCCACTGAAAAAAGAAGGTTTATATGCTTCGAAAAACAGCACCGATTTTGCTCAGTTGTTTTTGGGGTTAAGTTTTTTCCTTTTGGTGTCTTCAATTGTTTTAACGGTTTTATTGTTTCGGTTAAACATTAAAAAACGAGAAACTGAAATTGGAAACTACGTTGCTTTGGGGTTTTCAAAAAGGGAGATACGTACCATTTTCATCGTTGAAAATTTAATGATTTCGATTGCAGGTGGACTTTTCGGTTTGTTTTTGGCGGTTTTGTATAACCGGCTGGTGTTTGTGGGCCTGAATAAAATGTGGTTCGATATTGTGAGGACTACTGTGTTAGAAATAAATATTGTGCCGGCTACACTGCTCTTTGGTTTTCTCATCAGTGTGGTTATTTCAACAACTGCAAACTTTTTCTCGCTTAATAAAATGCTGAAAAAGCCGGTTGTTCAAATACAGCGTAAAACCGAAAGTTCTGGTCCCAAGTGGGTCGATAAAATTAAAACAGTAGGCGTAATCATTGCTTTTATCGTTCCCTTTATCGTGTTTGGTTTAAATATTTTTACCGGTTACCAGTTAAGCACATCGTACTTTTTTATAGCCGGAAGTTTATTGTTGATTGCATTCTTGTTGCTGGCCGATAAGTTGTTAAAGCCCGGGGGCCGGGCAAGACCTATTTCATTTGCCACCTTGGTGGCCGGCAACTTAAAGTTAAATAAAAGCCGGAGCATAACCGTTATTGCCTTGATGATGATAAGCACGTTTATCACCATTTCAACAGGCTTAAACCGCAAAGATTTATTCAGTAACGCTGATGACCCATCAAGCGGGACAGGTGGTTTTCTGTTTTGGGCTGAATCGACGGTGCCTGTTTTGCATGATTTGAACAAACCGGCTTATCGAAATGAAAATGGCTTTGATTCAGATTTTAATATCGTGCAATTTTCGGTAGCCAGTGGCGACGAAGCAAGCTGCCTTAATTTAAACAGGGTTGTAAGCCCCCGCTTGTTAGGTGTTTTACCCGATCAGCTCGAAGGGCGGTTTTCTTTTCAGGCCCGGTCGTCCTGGTTAAATGAAAAAGCACCGTGGCATTCATTAAATAATGATACAGTTGATTTTATTCCGGCCATTGCAGATCAGACGGTGATAAAGTGGAGCCTTGGAAAAAACATAGGAGATACACTTTTATACCAAAATGAATCGGGTGAGAAAATTGTGTTAAAATTGGTTGGTGGTACTGCAGCCTCCGTTTTCCAGGGTAATGTTTTAATAAGCAAAGAAAATATGCTAAAGCATTTTCCATCGATAAATGGCTCAAATGTTTTTTTAATTGAAGGAAAACAGGCGAAA
>JAQIDF010000316.1 GCA_027858145.1 Prolixibacteraceae bacterium
TTAAAGAGCCTTTTTCACCAGTTATTTTGAATCTTTTAACTGATTGGATTATTTCATTGGATAAAAAAAAGACATGAATAAAAACGGCTTACAATCGAGTAGCCTGCCCCGCCAGCCAACGCTGACAGGGAGAGGCTCTCCCACCACCGTACGTACGGGTCTCGTATACGGCGGTTCGCCAAGTATCAGCACTCCGCTCTTTTCACCGAAATGCCTTCTGCCCTTGTTTAAAATAAGGCTAGACTGGGTCACCCCAAGAGCTTCCTTATCGAATTACAGGCAAACCTGACGTTCAGCCCTTCGATTAATCTGTGAGACCTCCACCTTTTAATGGTAGCTCGTTTCCATAATCTACTATGGCTTCTGCTGACTTCTCATCAATCCTTACGGACCGGTGAGACCTCCCCAGGTAAGAGCATCTTCCTTCCTCCAATCACTGCCGCATCTACTTGATAAGCACTATCCCTTGCGGGCTTTCGGACGTCACAATGATGTGCTTGCTCATCCAACTTACCAAGCCTCTTATGCGGTTCCTGTTCGTCAGTACCGGAGTTTGCCGTTTGGCTTCCTTCACTGCATGGGTCACCCCAAACCAGCTTGCCACTTGCTAATGCTTCAAGACGTTACTCCTGCGCATAAGGGACTTAAACCCTCTGGAATAATTTCATGCATCACTTCTGTTAATTCACAATGAAAATTTGTATTTTCAACATTTTTTCAGAGCTTTTACAAAAGTGTGCACATGCTCATGCTGGGCACACACAATGTATAAAAATAATAGCCGAGCTTGTTGTATATTCAAGTGTTGTAGCCCGCTTCAACTTTCTTGTAACTTGACAGGAATGAAGCCCGCAATCGGCTACTATTCTTATACTAACGTTGGGCGTCATGCCGGCAGACCCAGAAATATACGAGAAATAGTTTAAGATTAGAATATGAAATTTAATTGGAATCCAGATTTATATGATAACAAACATGATTTTGTTTTCAAATTCGGCGAGGAGATTGTACAACTCCTTAATCCTCAAAAAAACGAGACAATTTTAGATATAGGTTGTGGCACTGGCGATTTGACTAAAAAGATTGCGGAACTTTGTGGAAAAGTTACTGGGATTGATAATTCTAGCGAAATGATTCAGACAGCGCTGAAAAAATATCCTGAGATTTCGTTTATTCACGCCGATGCAAAAGATTATCAATTTGACAACAAATTTGATGCAATATTTTCCAATGCTGTATTGCATTGGATTCCACAAGCAGATATTGCGGTTCAAAATGCTAACAGACATTTAAAAGTGGGTGGTAGATATGTAGTCGAATTCGGCGGAAAGCGATGTAATTACTCGATAGTTAGCACATTGCAAGAGCAGTTAGACAAATTTTGCATAGATTACCCAAGTATTGAGAGCATGCTATTCTTTCCTTCGATTAGCCAATATTCAACCTTGCTTGAGAACAATGGATTCGAAGTAAATTTCGCAATATTATTTGATCGACCAACTGAATTGCAAGGCGGATTAGAAGGATTAAGTAATTTTATAGAGATGTTTCTAAAATGGTTGTTTATTAACGCTTCCGATTCAGAAAAGTCAGCAATTATTAAAAATACAATTAAAATCTTAAAGCCACGGATTTTTAATGGCACATCGTGGATTGCTGATTACAGGCGGATAAGGATTGTGGCTTATAAAAAGAATGAAATAAACTGATAATATAAAGATGATAAAAATGAATAAGTATTTATCGCCATTGAAATTTAAGAATATTCTGACCTTGATTGGGTTAATAGTCATTGGATTTGGATGGCTTCTAATTGACCAGATTTTTTTATCGGAAACATATCAGCGTTTTATAGCTTTCAGTATTTTGATTTGTATATTATTTTATTTGCAATTTGTGCTTAACAAACCTGATAAAATTATGCAATATGCAAACACCATATCATTAATTACGGTATCTTTCATATTGATTGTCATTTTGATACTGCATGTATTGATAACAAATGATTTCTCTTATAAACAAATATTAATTTTGGTTATTTCTGGTTCATTGCCATATCTAACAGGATTTATATACATAAAGACAATGAAAAAATAAAGCACGAACGCCCAACACGCGGTATAGTTAATAAGGGTTTCAGTGGTTTTCGGGGTGCAGTAACCCGCTCAAAAAATTGCTATAACTTGATAGGTAAAAAGCCCGCAATCCCTTACTAACCATACCGCCACCGTTACCAAACATTTTGAAGACAAACAAACATACAAATAGCCATGAAAATTGAAATAAAGAACAACAAAACAACCCATTACATAGATGTAAATCAAATCATATTTTGTAAAGCCGATAGAATGTATAGCAGGATATTCATTTCAAACTCAAAAAGTATTGTATGCTCACATCCCCTGAAATTTTTAGAAAATATTTTACCTACGACTATATTTTGCCGGATACATAAATCATACATTTTAAATATAAATTTTCTGACACAAGTCAAAAAGAAAAATAATAGAAAATATGCAATATTAAAAGAATCAATTGAAATACCAATAGCAAAAAATAAAAAAACAGTTTTAAAAGAAATGTTGATGCAACAGAAAGATGATTCAATACAATTAGGCAGATAATTTTTACACTTAGGAAGATTGTCTAATCATTTAGGAAGATAGTTCTAACACTTAATAATCAATGTGTTTATTCATTCACTAAATATTGGTATATTTAAATAAAATAAAAACCCAAAATCATGAAAAAAATTACAATTCTACTAACATTATTAATTATTGTAAGTCTTTTGGGAATAAGAAACTCCCATGCACAGACTTCAGAACTAATTTCTGACCCTGATTTTAACAAAAGTGAGCTACATGAAACTCTCTCCACCAAAAAAATTAAAGCAAAAAAGCATAATGGAGCCTTAGTGTTCAACTATGCAAACGATGTTGTTCAAGGAAACAAATTAAGAAAGAATTTTACAATTGAAATAGAAGAAGGAGGCGAATATTTTCTTTCGGCATATGTTAATGCTGTATACGATGTTCCAACTGAACCTGACCCAAAGATAAAGGATAAAATATATCCACTTCAGGAAATTACAGTTTATTTCAACGATGAATTATTAGGCTGCCTTGATATTTCAAAATCTGGTTGGTGTTCTTCAAAACTAAAAAAGAATAAAAAACTGAATCTTGCTCATGGTAAACATGTAATAACTTTTGAAAGTGATATGCCCAACACTCCAAATGTTGATGTGATTAAGCTTTCAACGAATTACGAGAAAGCTGAATTTGATAATAGTGGATACGAGGAATTTCTGGAAAAGCTAAAATCAAATATGGATAAAAACAAGAATAGCAAGAGAAAAATTGAGCAAGCCGAAGTTGAGGAAGAAGCAAAAAAACAAATAGGTCTAAAATCAGCATCGAATTCAAGTTCTGACTGGGAGGTATCTCCATATACTCTTGATATGAAAGGAGGGAATTACAAGCACAAAATGAATGTGCCAGTGGTTTATACTTATTATAAAAAGATATACTTCAGTGCGGGTACTTATGTCGATTTTCATACTCAACCTAATTCTCCAAACAGCTATTATTCTGTTGACCCTGTAATGTATCTTTTTTCGGATGATAATTTTAATAACGCATGGTCAAACGATGATGGATATACGGGATTACAGTCACGTATTACTTTAACAATTCCGAGTTCAGGATATTACTATTTGGTTGTAAGGGCATATTCAAGCTATTATGCCAGTACTGCAACCGGAATGCAGGGGGTGGTAGATATTTACAAAAACGGATATATTTATCAAGATGATGCTCCCGTATCGGGGTATATGGTAAGTGTAGGCACGAGCAATACAGGTACTTTAAATTTTTTTACTGGCTACTCTACAGGCATACCAAAATTATGGTTAGCCCCGCATGGTTATACAAATCCTATCCAGTTTCATGGTTCAACATACTGGTATGTAGCACCAATGGATTATTACTGGTTCGATGATGCACGTTTCCGAATTGTCAAAAATACATCTTCATATTTGAACATGTACTTATTAGTATCAAGTGAAGGAGCATGGTGGGTATATTGGGGGAATTGTGATGTATATGGATCTTGTAAGGAAACAACAGGTATCGCACCTTCAAGTTCCTTCCCTAACTTAAAAAACAGTGATGCTATACAAAGTGCACCAACTTCTGGCACATATAATTGCACAGCTTGGACAGGTGGGTTTACTAATGGTTGGGTTTGGCATCAATACAATTATATTTCTTTTCCCATAGAAAATGATGGTACAAATCAAGTTTGGAGTACTTGGGATGATTATTTTGGAAACAATCCAATAAGATATAGTGGCGCAACTACTTATACAGATGATCAAGCAAATGCATATAATGCAGAAATTGCTTTATGGTCAACTAATGGCTCATATAGCGGAATTACACATGGATCGATTCGATTAGTTGGAAATAATCATCCTCATGGTTATGACTGGGAAAGTAAGGCGGGGCAAAACTATAGATTTTTTCATCCTAAGAATGCATTAGAGAATTTTAATAAAGATTCTTATGGAAGATATATTGGATATGGTGGTATATTTGCATACTATAGAGATGCAAGCAAAGACCCATATCCATATTATAGCTCTCCTTCAGGTCTTAAGTCAGCGGAATTGCGATCGGCAAAAAGTCATTCCAATGAACCAGTCTTTACAATGGAAGAATCTATACAAAAGGGATTGACAGTAATTGAGGACATTAAATTGGATGCTGATCAAATGAACCTTATCAGGACAAAATCTGTAAAACTGAAGTCAACTTCCATGTTGCAAACGCTTTACTCAGCTTGGGTGTCAAAAATCCATTCGCCTGAGTTGTTAAATGTTAGCAATCCATATACTTTTATTGAAACTAAAGAGGGCAAGAAGTTGATAAATTACTCAAAAAACAATATGGAAGAGAGTATAACATTTTTTGCTGAAACTATTTTTGACAATGAAGAACCATCGTTTGAAAAGTATATTGCAGAATACATGTTTTGCGAAATTGCCAAAGAAAAGTATGCTCCTGTTATGAATGAAATAAAAGAAGAATGGAAAAATAACAATTACGATAATGAAGGAAGGTATAAAGCGCCTATGCCAGAAACATTTACCAAAAAATATATTAAAACGCTTCTTGACAATGTTGTATTAAAGAAAACCGAAATCATCAACCAATCTGATGAGAAACTGTTTGACAACCATAGTTTACTAAATATTTCGCCAAATCCGGTAGACGATTATGCGTCAATTAATCTTGATTTATCTTGTCAATCAAAAGTAACAATACGAGTTTATAGCCAGTCGTCATTAGTAAATACCATAATGAAAGGAAAGATACTTGAAGCTGGCAAATATTCATTTTCGCTTAATGCAAGTAAATTGGGAATTGGAGTATATGTGTGCATCATAGAAATAGATGGAGTTCGTTATGCTCGCAAATTTCTCAAAAGGTAAATTTTAAGCCAAATTGAATTGCTTTTGTAAGAAAAGCGTTATAAATTTATAGTTTGTGTATTTTTATTAATTAAAATTGAAGCAATATGAAAACTATGTGTTATATATTCTCAATGATTGTATCTCTCATGCTCTCATCATGCAGCAATGATGACGGTTTGGACAGAAATAATTTTTCACCGTCTGCATTAATCTTTAAGGCATTAATTGCATCAGATTCAAGTACCTCAAATATATCGAAATCGTTGCAAACAGCAAATACTGATACGATTTTGCTTTTCTCCGGTGAAGACATCGCTTGGTTTAATGAGACAACCGGTGAATTGAAGTTTAATGATAATTTTTCAGGAATGGAAATGATAGGTAATGGACTTGTTGTTTTACATGTTTATTCGGATAATGAATCTCTTTACTCGATTAATTTTTTTCATACTTCCGACGTCATGTCTTATGTTATAAATTCGCCTGTTATCGTTAGTGAAGTTGGTAAAAACACCTACTACATTGAAAATGGTTATCCTTACAGGAATTTAGCTGATTTAGATAAAGATAACCCATGGAGAATAGAACGTGAAAAGAATTGGAATAAATTAGTACAGAGTGATGGGTGGAAATTGTTTATCCTGCAATTGAAAGAGGAAGGCAGGTATAGAAAATAACAAAATATAACAAATATTTTATATCATTTGATTAATTCATTTTTACCAACAATGTTGTTAAAAATTAGAATACGCCATTGAAAAATAGCGGACACTTAATTTGTCTAATTAAAGCATAAACAGAGTACTTTTTTAGGTACTCTGTTTTATTAATTTACATTCTTAATGATTTTAATGTTTCTATAATAATTGAATAAAAACGTTTGGTAACACGTGTTAAATTTAATTGCCGGGGTAGTTGTAAATTCAACGTTTAAGGCTCGCTTTTAATTTGTAGCGGCTTGAAAATTGAGTCACACGAAGTCGGCAACTAAACTTACCACCACCGTTACCACTCATTGTAAAAAGGAGCATTGTGCAAATTATGTATCTTTGTAAAAAAGATTAAAAATGAAAGATTTAACGAATTCAAATATTGACAGGCAAAATATATTAAACAACCG
>JAQIDF010000518.1 GCA_027858145.1 Prolixibacteraceae bacterium
AAAGGCAGAAACCTGCCATCATGTCAAGATGCTTTTTATTTTAAACGCTTTTCAATTTCTTCGAGCTTCATTATTTCAATTACAGGCTTACCGGTAGGTGTATAGTTGGGTGTTTGGCATGCAAAAAGACTGTCGATAAGGCTACCGGCCTCTTCCTTTGTAAGCTGCTGCCCATAGCCAATAGATGAAGCAATGGCAAGCGAAGTTGCCAGTTTTTCTTTGGTTTCATCTTTTATGTTCCCGGCCGATTCCTTGTATTGTGCAAAGGCTGTTTCAATAATGTTTTTGGCATTTGAATCGTCGATAAACCCCGGAATACCGTTAATGATAAACGTTCCTGGGCCAAACTCACGAACATCGAAACCAATGGCATTCAAATCGGGTATCATGGTTTCAAACAAAGCGGCATCGGCATGGTTCATTTCGATAGTTTGCGGGAAGAGCAACTGTTGGCAATATCCTTCTTCGTTGGTAAGGGTTACCATAAACTGCTCGAACAAAATACGCTGGTGCGCCCGGCGCTGGTCAATAACCATCAGTCCCGATTTTACCGGCGTAAGTATGTATTTATTCTTAAGTAACAACAAGTTGCGCCCTTGCTCTACCGGAGCATTATCATTGTGTTCGATAAAGCTCGATTGTTCATTTTCTGACTCAGGCTTTACAGCGAAATCCTGCGATGGCCCTCCATACAGCTTCTCCCAGTTCTCGGCATTGGTTTTATCCGGGTTCGACGAAAACCCCCGCGAAGGCACCGAAACACTTTTTTCTTCTTCAAAAGGATTGTATGTAGGGTCTATTTTTACCTGTGGCATTGAAATACCCTCCGAAGACCTTGGTGAAACAGGGATATCGAAGCTTCCCTCCTGGTCGAAATCAATGCTGGGGATTACATTAAACTTACCCAAACCTTCGCGTACAGCCGCCTGCAACAATTGCCAGAGGGCACTTTCGTTTTCAAACTTTATTTCAGTTTTAGTGGGATGAATATTAATATCGATGGTTGACGATTCAACTTCAAAAGCAATAAAATAAACGGGAATCAGGTCTTTGGGCAATATTTTTTCATACCCCTGTGTAATGGCCTTATGCAAAAAAGGGTGCTTCATGTAGCGCCCGTTTACAAAAAAGAACTGCTCACCAAACGACTTACGCGCAATTTTAGGTTCGCCTATGTAACCCGAAATTTTCGCGATAGATGTTTCCACTTCAATCGGCACCAGACTGTTTCCAATATTCTTTCCAAACAAGTGCACAATACGCTTTTTGAAATTATCAAAAGGCAAATCGTAAATAGGACTGTCGTTATGATACAACGAAAAAGCAATAGAAGGATTGGCCAGTGCTACCCGCTGTACTTCGGTCATAATATGCCTTAGCTCAGTGGTATTGGTTTTAAGAAATTTACGGCGAGCCGGCACATTAAAAAACAGGTTTTTCACCATAAATGTAGTGCCGGTAGGGGCAGCCGTGGCTTCCTGTGCCACCAGATCCGACCCCGAAATATGGATAAACGTGCCCACCTCGTCGTTTTCACTTTTGGTTTTCACCTCAACATCGGCCACCGAAGCGATGGATGCCAGTGCCTCGCCCCTGAAACCCATGGTTTTTATGGAAAACAAATCGGCGGCATCGTTTATTTTTGATGTTGCATGACGCTCGAAAGCCATGCGCACATCGGTGGGCGACATGCCCATGCCATTATCGGTAACCTGAATTAAGGTACGCCCGGCATCTTTTATGTAAACCTGAATTTTAGCCGCCCCGGCATCAATCGCGTTTTCAACCAACTCTTTAACAACCGAAGCCGGACGCTGAATAACCTCACCTGCTGCTATCTGGTTGGCAACCGAATCGGCCAGTAAATGAATAATATCTGACACTCTGCCTCCTTTATCTCAACATTAAATACAACAATAGCCCTAAAATTACGAGCAAAAACAATAAGCGGGTTCTCGATTTACGGCGTTGCGCACTAACCGACCATTTCCCGGTCGATAACCCCCGCTTAAACTCACCTTTCGGAATGTAGGGCTTGTATTCGCCATCTTCATTCACTCCGGCCTCTGCCCTGCTCCGCCTATTACGTGCTTCACGTTCTTCCTTCTCGGGATCCCAGTAACGGGGATTCACATTGAAACGCTTTGCCTTTGGTGTATGAAAAAATCCCATTGTTTTCTGTTTTTTAAAAAGACAAAGATAATTGTTTTTTAAGGCGAAAAAAAGAACCTTATCACACCCGTTCTTTTCATCATTGAGTAAAGCGAAATACGAAAAGTAGAAATAAGATAATGAATTGATCATGGAATAAAAAAAGCCCCGCCAAAGGCGGAGCTCTTAAGTTGTCCCATCAGGGCTCGAACCTGAACTCTTCTGGACCAAAACCAGACGTGTTGCCAATTACACCATGGGACATTGTTTGTACGTATTTCAAAGACGGGTGCAAATTTATAAAAATTTTTAATCTGCCAGCAAAATTTGTAAAAAATATTTGAATGTTTGTTATCGTTTATTTCAGCCAGACAATAAGTTTTTCATTGTCAATGCTTTTTATTTAGAAGCTATCAAATTAAGCAGGCAATATTTTTTTCTATTTGTAGTTTTGGAAAAAAGATTTACATTTGCCGCACATTCTGAAAAGCACTGGTGCCATAGCTCAGTTGGTAGAGCAACGGACTGAAAATCCGTGTGTCCCTGGTTCAATTCCAGGTGGCACCACACTCAAAAAGGGAACAAATACTACATTTGTTCCCTTTTTTAATCAAAAGACCAAAAAATACCCGAATCCATATTGCATGAATCCGGGTAGCTTAACTCATTTCTCCTTGTTCCAACACACAGCCATTTCTTAACTTCAGAATAAAAGCCGTGTTTATCTTAAATAATTACAAGTTCAATTTAGAAAATCTATTTTACAAAGTCCAGTATTTTGTATAATAATTATCAATTACAACACCGAAAACACCTTTTAAACAAGAATGCCCAGAAGCTGCACAACTATAATCAGAAGCACCATAGCCAAAGGATAAACTGTAGCATAAGCCACCGACGGGGCATTGGTGTCAGTCATGCTGTCAATAGCAGCTAGCCCCGGGGTACTTGTCATACTGCCGGTTAAAGCACCTAATAATGATAAAATATTCATTTTGAAAAAGATATTGGCAATTAAACTGGCCAGCAACATAGGAACAATTGTAATAATGGCTCCGGCTACAAACATACTGATCCCGTTTTGTGCAAACGTGTCTACAATTTCAGCTCCGGCTGAAGTACCAACCGCAGCCATAAAGAAGAGTAAGCCAAACTGACGGATCAGCTGGTTGGCAGCGCCGGTCATTGTCCATAAAATAGGGCCGGTTTTACCTATTCGCCCAAGAAACAATCCTGATATTAACACGCCACCTGTCAAACCCGGGCTAAAACTGAAGTTACCTACAGAAATATTTATTTTCCCGATTAGCACACCAAGTATAATCCCAATGGCCACTGGCATAAAATCAGTATCAGACAACCGGCGGTCATCATTACCAAATACATTAACAACTTGTTTCATGTTTTCCTTATCACAGGCAATCATAAGCTTATCACCAAAATGAATACGCGAAGAAGGTGACGGGCTAATATTGATACCCGAACGGGTAATGCGGGTAATGGTTGCACCATAATTTCCTAGCAAGTTAAGCTGACCAATTGTCTTATTTACATACTCCTTATTTGTCACCAACACACGTCGTACATCAAATTTTTTAGACAAAGGAATTTCTTTATCAGTTGTATCACCAATTAAAAGCTTTATTCGTCCAAGTGCATCATCATCGCCTACAGCTTTAATAATATCGCCTTTTTGCAAAACAGTTTTAGGTGTTGGTGTTACTGCCACATCGTTATGCATTACCCGCGATACAACAGCTTTGGTCATAAACCTAATTCGCAGTTCTCCAATAGTTTTCCCGGCAACTTTATCGTTCTGAACAACAAAATGAGCAGTATTTACTTCAGGAAAATCCGATTTCATGTCCGACATATAGTCCTCTTCGGCCTGTTTTATATTTTTCCGCATTATTTTGGGCAGCAAACTCACAAACAAAATTACGCCTATCACACCAAAGGGATAAGCTACACCATAACCGATAGAAGCCAGTGGCGATCCGGTTGTATCAATTGCCGCAGCCAAACCGGGCGTACTGGTTAATGCTCCTGTTAATAAGCCAATTCCAACATTCATATCAATATCGAAAAGCCAGGTAACCCCAAGGGTTGTTAGTCCGGCAACAATTATTAATGTAGAAGAAAGAACTGCCAGGTTTTTCCCGTGCTTTTTAAACGCGCTGAAAAAACCGGGGCCGGCTTGTATGCCAATGGTAAAAATGAACAAAACAAGCCCGATTTGTTGAAATTCCTTTGGTATAACCACACCAAAGTGGCCAAATAAAAGAGCTATAAAAATAACAGCCGAAACATCCAGTGATATTCCTTTAATTTTAATACGCCCCAACATAAACCCGAGCGCAACAATCAGAAAAAATGCAAAATAAATATTTGTAAGAAGTTCCATCATATTATGGTGTTAATTAAGCTGCAAATTTATGTTTTTAAACATCCACAATCCCGTTTATACTGATTATTTAAAAAAGGCTTTACGTTTACGTAATACCAACTAAACTCTTCAATTTTTACGAAGATAAACGAACAACTTCTGAAAATCAATTCGAAAACAAAATTTATCTGTATAAAACCTACCAAACTACTGATATAATTATCAGCTATCGTTCCTGCTAAATTCTCCATTTCCCTTATTTGTTGTATATTTCGTTAAAATTTAAAAAACCATAACATGGCAAATAAAAGAGAACTTAAAAAAGACATCCGATATTTAACTGAACAGGTTATCATGGATGCATTAGAGGTCGCATCTACCTTCGATAATGATGATGACAAGAAAAAAGCACTGAACATTATTATTGAACTTACAAAAAGACATAACGAGCTTTTATCAAGAGCAAACCACCCCGATGGTAAAGAGAATCGAAAAATAGTAAAACAACACTACAATTCAATCATTAGCGACTTGCTTGACTCGTGCAACACTTCATACGAGAAGCTTGGAAAGCTTACCACTTAATATCCAAAATAATTGGAATGGGACGACGATAACCATGGCTACATACGCAACCTGTCAACTCCCGAAGAACAAAAACGGATCAAATTAAGATTAGGGTGGATGAATTTATTTTTATAACTTATCAACCACAAAAAAAATTAAAGCCACGAATGCACGAATAGTAATGTCTAATATTATAAAATGTGTTTCAGGATGTAAACTTTCATTGATCGTAAACTTTGGAGAGCTAAAACTTAACTACAAACGAATGATAAAATAAACACGAAATAAATTCCGATTGCCATCGGAATAATATTCGAGCATTCGTGGCAATTTTTTTCGATGAATACAGCTTAATTTTGCTTCCTTATTGTTACGGATGAAACTAGCATGATCAGCTAGCTGAATACCACATATAATTACTCCTATGTGTTGAGGCTAAGGCTAAGGTTGAGGTTAAGGTTGAGGGTGAGTAGTCAATGACTTAATGACTGATTACTAATGACCAATGACTCATTTCTAGATGTGTATAAAACACAAATGGGAAACAATCTGGTGTGATTGATTCCCATTTCGCTTTGGGAGTTGAATCCTCAAAGTGTCAGGTTACGGTTCAAAGCCGGCTTTCGGCCTTTCTTGCGTCAGGC
>JAQIDF010000005.1 GCA_027858145.1 Prolixibacteraceae bacterium
TATTACTTCCTGAAATCCATTCCCCAAATATGAATGCACCTCCATAGCAGCACCAATAATATTGCCAGTTAATTCAGAGTATTTGTAATCTTTCTTAATCATCTTTAATCAATCATGTAATCAAATTCATCACAGAAATCACAGTTCCGGACATTTTACGCTGCTAACACTTCATTCAATTCGTTAATAATTTCGTTCATCTCCTTGCCAAATAATTGGTGCATTTTTCCTCGTCCGCCCTGGCTGTCGAAAGGGGTGTAATCTAAATCGTCAATCTCAATATGGTAACTGCTTACCACATGGTCTTTAATCATGCGAAGCCATTCCATTTGTTCGTTGGTAAAGCGGTTGTGCTGCCCTGCATTCTGTTTGAAAATCCAGTTCTGGAAATTTTCATTTATGGTTTTATCGAATGGCGTTAAAGCTGTGTCGATACCACAGGCGCGACGAATTAATGAAACCAAAGCGGTTAATTCATCTTTGGGCTGCTTGCTTTTCACCTCTTCAATAGCTGCATAGGCATTCCATACATAATCGGGTGCCAGTAATGGTTTTTCCAACTTTAGCTTTTCCATTACGTCTTTAATCATTTTAAAAGTAATTTCCCGTCGGTTGTAGGGTTGATTATAGAAAATGCTCAGTGCTTTAATTTCGTCTTTGTTTTGTTCGAGATAGGTTGTAAAATCGTTTATGGTTTCGTTGGCTTTATCGGTGGTAAAACTGTTCCATTCCGATTTGATTACTGTATCAATATTTATACTGTCGATAATCTGTTCGTGTTCTTTACGTACGTTTTCCAGATAATCGTTTAGTGTTCCGTTAAAGGTGCTTGCAGCCTGTGTAATCAATGCCTGTTGTGCTTCCTTTCTTGCATCGTCTATCTGCTGTGGTGTTTGATCGCTGAGCGGGGTCGAAGCGATTTTTTCCTGTGCTTTGCTTTCAATTTCATCGGCATCGAAAGCCGTTAGCAGTTCTTTGGTAATTTGTTTCAGGTTTTTACCGCCAGAGTATTCCAGTAATTTATCTTTCTCTTTATCGGTAATCTGTTTTTCTAAACGAATCAGTCGGTTGGCTAAGGATAAGAACAAATCTTCGTCCTCAACCCCCATGGTTATTGCACCCAATAAGTCTTTCATTGGAACGGTAGGTTTGCGCTCCAATGGTCGGCTATCGGTTTTTTTCGATTTGGTAGCACCTACAGCATCTACAATTACGAAGTGGGTTTTACTGTTGGCGGTTCTCGAAACCAATTGCAAAGTATCTTTATTGATGGTACGTGTACCACGGCCTTTCATCTGCTCAAAGTAATTGATGCTTTTTACATCGCGCATAAACAATAATACCTCCAAAGGTTTTACGTCGGTTCCTGTGGCAATCATATCAACCGTAACGGCAATACGCGGGTAGTATGAATTCCGAAAACGGTTTAATACTGATTTGGGGTCTTCCTCAATTTTATAAGTTACTTTTTTACAGAAATCGTTGCCCTCGTCAAATTCCTCACGAATGATTTTTATAATATCATCGGCATGGCTGTCGGTTTTGGCAAACACCAATGTTTTTGGAACTTCATATTCGCCATTTTCATCCAAACGATTGGGGTATATTTCTGTTCTTAATGCCCGTTTGTATTCCTTAATAATATTGCGGATTTGGCTTGTGTTTACCACCTTTTTGTCCAAATCGTTTCGGGTGTAGTCGGTGTCTTCGTCTTCCTGTTGCCAACGCTTTTTACGTGTCAACTTATCCCGTCTGTCGACAAACCAGCCTGCTTTTATTACATCGCCTTTTTGCGAGATTTCCGTTTCAATGGTGTACACATCGTAAGGCACATTTACACCATCGGTTACCGATTCTTCATAAGTATATTGACTTACCACGTTTTCGTTGAAGAATCCAAAAGTCCTTTTATCTGGTGTAGCGGTTAAACCTATGAGGAAAGCATCGAAATAATCTAACACCTGTTTCCATAGGTTGTAAATAGAACGGTGGCATTCGTCAATCACAATAAAGTCGAATTGTTCAATGGGTACTCGCGGAGTATATTCAACAGGAACAGCCTTCTTTTTATTGGCTTGCTGCTTTAGCCATCCCGATAGGTATCGGGATTCTTCAGGGTTTTCAATTTCTGCACTTTCGTCCAGTTCCTCGCCTTTTAAAATAGAATACAAGCGTTGAATGGTTGAAATACAAACCTGACTATCAGAAGCGATGTAACTGGATGATAATCGCTGTATATTGTATAATTCGGTAAACTTTCGGTTATCGTCGTTGGGTTGAAAGGTCATAAATTCCTGTTCGGCTTGCTCACCTAAGTTTTTGGTATCAACCAGAAATAATACCCTTTTTGCATCGGCATGTTTCAATAAGCGATAAACAAATGTAGCTGCGGTAAAGGTTTTTCCTGCACCCGTAGCCATTTGAATTAAAGCTTTGGGTCGGTTGTTCTTAAATGATTTTTCCAGATTCTCAATAGCAACAATTTGCGCAGGGCGCAGCCCTGTTGTATCTAATGCTGGTGTATCCTGTAAGCGATTTCTTAAGCTTTTCCCTTTTTTCAACCATTGAGCAATGGTATCAGGTTTGTGAAAGCTAAAAACATTTCTTCCTCTTGGTTTTGGGTCGCGATAATCGGTGAATCGGGTTACCACACCAGTACTTTCATACACGAAAGGCAAGGGGTCGTTATTCAGGTATTTTAGTTTTGCATTGGCATATTCAGAAGATTGTTCTTCGACAACAGTTAATCGGTGTCCTTCATCTTCACGCTTTGCCTCTATGATACC
>JAQIDF010000030.1 GCA_027858145.1 Prolixibacteraceae bacterium
GAGGAGTTGAAGGTAAGGGCATCGGCTGGTGTTACCGGTAACGATGATATTGGTGAATCGAATGCTACTAATTTTTATAAAACGGTATTGTATCGCGAAACAAGTGGTTTAATACCCGGAACCGTTGTAAATAAGGAGCTAACATATGAAAAGATAACTCAGCTTAATGCTGGTATTGATGTAGCATTTTTTGGTAACCGTGTAAGAGCTACCTTTGATGTATTCAATACCGAAACAGATAACATGTTAATATATAAGCCGTTGGAGTCTTATTTCGGATATGATTTTCGTCCTGAAAATGGTGGTATGATGCAAAATACAGGTTGGGATGCTTACTTGTTTACACGTATTATTAATACATCCAACTTCAAGTGGGATATCGAGGCTACTGTGTCGCACGCCCAAAATGAGATATTAGAAATTGATGGAGACAAGCTGGTAAACACATACGAGAATTATCAGTTGGTAAACATGGAGGGAGCACCGGTTAATAGTTTTTACGGTTATGAATATAAAGGTGTATATTCAACTACAGCCGAGGCGCAGGAAAGTGGACTGGTTAACAATAAAGGTACTGCCTATATTGCAGGCGATGCAATTTATGAAGATATTTCGGGCCCCGAAGGAAACCCTGACGGTGTTATTAACAACTATGATAAAACAACCATAGGCTCATTCTTACCTGAATTTACCGGAGGCGTTTCTACTACTTTCAGCTACAAGCGATGGTCGTTAAGCGCTTTGATAAATTTTGTTTCGGGCAACGAAGTTTTTAACTTTTTACGTTACAAAAATGAATCAATGACCGGCCTAGAGAATCAAAGTAAATCAGTATTGAAAAGATGGCAATATGAAGGACAACAAACCAATGTGCCACGTGCTTTATGGGATGATCCGGTAGGTAATTCCGATTTTTCATCGCGATGGATTGAAGATGGTTCGTATTTAAGACTTAAAAATGTATCATTAAGTTATAAAATACCAAATGAATTTTTAATGTTCCAAAGTGCTGAGTTTTATATATCGGCATCTAACCTTGTTACATTATCAGATTACTTAGGATATGATCCTGAATTTTCATATTCTTATAATCTATCTGATCAGGGTGTAGATTTTGGGCTAACACCTATGCCTCGTCAGTTTCTTGTTGGGATAAAAATTGGATTATAAAATATTAAGGAGTTTACGATTATGAATAAATTGACTAAAACAATACTTATATCTTTCTCGATCCTTTTGTCATTAGGGTTTCTTTCTTCATGTGAGGATTTTTTTAATCCTGACCAGGACATTACCATTGTTGAGGAAGATTTATATACCGACTGGTATGAGTACCGGGCAGTATCAATGGGTTTATACTCTTTGCAAAAAGACTTGGTTGAGCAACTGGTTGTGCTGGGAGAGCTTCGTGGCGACTTATTGACCGTTACCTCTAATGCTGATGAAGATTTGATGGAGATATATAACTTCAACATAACAGAAGGTAATGAATATGCAAAGCCCGATAAATTTTTCGAGCTAATTGCTGCATGTAACCGTTTTATTTCGACTTTAGAAACTGAACAGCCCGATGTTATGGATCATTCTAAACCAGTCAATAATTACGATCGCTTGTATGGAGAGGCTTTAACCATGAGGGCATGGGCATATTTTAACGCCGTAAGGATATACGGGAAAGTCCCATTAATCGATGAAAAGCTTCGAACTGTTGAAGAAATAAATGAGTTCATCAATTCTTCAATGTATGTCGATTCAGTTTATATCGATTACGGCATCGATGGATTCGAAAACGATACCATTAAACAGGAACCTGTTCAGATCGAAAAGAAACTTCTGGATACAGATCTTGTAATACGTCATTTTACCCATGAATTGGAAAATAAGGTGAAAATTATTGAAAATGTCCCTGTTGTAGGTGTTAACCATTATATTAATAATGACGACACATCATGGGAAGTGACGGTATGGAGTCAATGGAGTTACAATACCTTATTGGGGCATATGTATCTTACATTGGGTGATTTATCAAAGAGTTTCTCTTATTTTGAAAAAATT
>JAQIDF010000055.1 GCA_027858145.1 Prolixibacteraceae bacterium
ATTCATCGAACGAGTCTTCTTCAATTTCAATACACGAAACCATAAAAGAAGATGTAGCCACACATAAAATAAGGAATGATAAGATTTTTTTCATCAGTATCAGTTTTAATTGCTTACAAGTAAAATCAAAGATAAATAATTTTAATATGGAATGAATGAATAACTAACAGTCATATATTTTTATCCTTTTAAATACTTCTTTATAATTTGTGCGATTGACTTTGGTTCGCCAATAATAGTTAGAATGTCATTTTCCATTAATTCGGTATTTCCTTTTGGTGTAATCGTCGTACCGTCACGTTCAACAATTGCCACCAGCACATCTGAAGGAAATGAAATTTCCATGAGTTTTTTACCTACCATATCAAATTGAACCGTATTTTCTGAAAGCTGTACCGATACATACCTTTCGTTGTGCAACAGGAACTCTTTTGCTTGTCGCTCATTCCCGAGGCCAAGAAAGTCGGGCACAAAGTTTTCTCGTTCAACAATATCGATAAGTCGTGAGAGCATGCGCAGTTGCTGGCGTGCTTCAGATGTAGGGTTCACGAGGAAGAACATTATTCTGATATAATCTTCAGAAGAGATGGCACCTTTACTTACCGGTTTACGCACGCCTCTTCCGTCAACAAGCACAATATGCAGTGATGGATGATCGACTCCCTCGTCCTTAGCATATAAAATTGATACTTCAGGTATGATTAATGCTGGCTCAATAGGTGAAATGGAATAAAACTCTCCAGCGAGTTCTTTTTCTGATACGTGTTGTTCAACCGCATAAACAGAAGCAACATGCTCAACCACATGTTCGAAATTTACAAGATCATTGAATCTTGAAATACGGGCACGCATCACAGTTTCGTCGAATGGGTCGCCACGGCGCAGGCCTTTTTCTTTAAGTATTTCCATAAACTCGCTTTCGATATCGGCATATTGGTGCTTGCCCAGCAAAGCAAACCAATGAAATATCGCACCCTCGCGTTTTACTTTCTCGCGTGCATAGTAATAATACCAGGCAAAAGAAATCACAACAATGAACAAGCTGAACAAAACAGCTGTCCACCCCATGTAAATTATTAGCATAAACGAAATAAAAATACCTGCCACCTGCATCCATGGGTATAATGGCGAACGGTAACCGGGGTCGTATGAATCAATTTTACTTTTCCGGAAAACGATAACAGCCAAGTTGATTAGCATAAAAATAAACAACTGAAAAGCACTTTTTGTTAATCCCAGATACGAAACAAAAACAAATCCGGCAGTGATAATAAGCCCTTCAAGGCCATCAGTAAAAAAAGGAGTAAGATGATCGTTTAAAGCGGGAGTATCAAATCTTTCGGTAAAAAAATATTATAAAGCCCGTCAATAATAAAACCACCTAATACCACCAATAGTACAATAATGAAAAAACTTTGTAATCCGGTTGTTTTTTTAGCGCCAACAAGGTTTAAGCCGGTAAAAACCAAGGTAGCCGATACTGCAACAATTCGGACAGGAACATCCCAAAAAATAGCTGCATAAGCCCCGATACCATGTGATAAAACACCTGTTTTAATTAAACACCTGACTCAATAATTAAGTTCAACGCGCAAACTGTATATTCATCGAAATGAAGGCATCCAACTTTTCGTCCGATTATTGGTGAAAATATTATCGATGGTGTAATTTTCCGCTTGTCCCTTAGATAATGTGTGTGTCCATGGTAGACGTTCCGAGTTGTCTGATCCCTTACCTGTATTGCCATATTCGGCGTAAAAGGCTGTTTGGTCACGATTCGTGTTTGACCAGTTTGACCAACCTTGCGGAGCAATGTGACTGCTCATTTCACAGTTCAGAAAAACCACCCGGGCAAAATCGCGCCAGGGACGGCCCAACAATACATCTTCAACATTTTGGGATGCAGTAAGCCTGCATTTCATAAAAATGAAGCCATATTTGATATGTTCAGGGGTGCTTGCTGCTGTAATATACGAGTTGCTTTTACTGTGAATTTTACATGCTTCAAAAATCACGGTTGCTTCTCCGAAAATAAAATCAGTCGTGCCTTCGATAAAGCAATTCATAAAATATTGCCGGCTGCCTTCACCTGCCAGATAAGCCGTATCCTGATTGCCTTTAATATGACAATTCACGATTTGGCACCGGTCGCCCTCAACGTGTAATGCAACTGCCTGACCAACTTTACCTGCTGTATTTTCAACCGTAAGATTTTGAATAATTACGTCATTCGACTCAACCTTTAGCGTGTATGTATGAAAAGTGCTATTTCGCCCCCGGTTAATTTTATCGAAATGATCGTTGAACGTAACAATCGTATTTTCGGCACTTTCGCCTTTCAATGTAAGTTTATTATTCCATGAATATATACATACTTTTTCGTTGTAAACTCCATTTTTTATGTGAATGGTGATACGCTTGTCGGGGAATGATTTTGTAGCATTTATTGCACTCTGTATTGAGGTGTATTCGGCCGTGCCGTCTTTAGCTACATGCAAATCATAATCAATTGCTGCCTGTACTGTATGAAAAGAAACAAAAAACAGCAACAGAAGTGCTATTTTTAATAGCTTAAAGCCCATATTAAAATATTAATTGGTTTGAATAATATCAAAAATTTCGCTTAAATCGGGGGTCAAAATAATTTCGGTGCGTCTGTTTTTACGACGGGCATCGGCTGTTTGAGCATCTTCAAGCGGTACATACTTACTACGCCCGGCGGCTGTAATTCGTGATGGGTCAATTTCAGCACTATTTAAAATGATTTTTGTAACAGCGGTTGCCCTCATCACACTCAGATCCCAGTTATCTTTTATCTGCCCCGACCCATTTAAAGGAACATCATCGGTATGTCCTTCAACCATGATGTTGATATCGGGATTTGCAGCCAATACTTCGCTTAAACTTTCGAGTGCTTTCTGGCCTGCGGGATCAACAGAGTAACTTCCTGTTTTAAATAAAAGATTTTCTTCAAGCGATACATAAACTTTTCCATTACGCTCGTTAACAGAAAGCCCCTGGTCATAAAACCCCCTCAGTGCATTATTTAGCTTATCTTTCAGCTCGGTAACTGCTTCTTTTTGGTTGTTAAGGGCATTTTCCAACTCCATCAGGCGGGCCTGTTGTTCAGCCAGCGCTTGTTCGGCATTTGTAAGCTGTTGTTGCTGTGCTTCGAGCTCGGTTTGAGCTTTTGCAAGTTCTACCTCGCGTTTTTTCAGTTCTTCTTCGGCCTGATAAACCCGGTCTTCACGTTCTTGTAAATCTTCTTGTAGATCTTGCAGTTCATTAAGTAATTTTGATATCTCTTCTGAACTTCCATCTTTCAATATAGAAATCCGTTCTTCAAGCTCTTTCTGGTTTTGTCTCAGCTGTTCATTTTCATACTGAAGCTTATCCCGTTCATCCTGCAAGCCATCCACTTTCTTTTTCAAATCTTCGTAGCGTTTTTGCAACTGCACAATTTGACCGTCAAGCTCGTTATTATCAACTTCCAGCTCCCGGTTCTTATCTTTCAATAACAGATTTTCATCCTGCAGGTTTTCAGCCCTCTTTTTTGCATCAGTAAGCTGATTTACGGGCACACACGAGAATAAACCAATTATAAAAAATCCTAATACTATGTATCTTACCATTTTCATTCGTTTATATTTAATTATTTGTCTTAAGTAACTCATGGAACTCGCATTCGCCAGCCGGCGGATCAGTGGTTGTGATTAAAACCCGAATCATGCTCGTTTCATCGCAAATTACTTTTTAATATATAACTCACAAAAATAAAGAATTATTGAGTTATGCTTTTACAATTCTGCATAAATAACCGTATAATTGTATATTTGCCATCTGATTTTTGAGAGATAATATGACAAGTGACCATTTTAAATTATTAAACCAAATAAACAAACCTTCCGATTTGAGGGCATTCCCCCCCGAAGATCTGGAAAAGATATGCGAGCAATTACGTTGCTTTTTAATTGACACGCTTTCTGAAACCCCTGGTCATTTTGGTGCCAGTCTCGGGATTGTCGAGCTCACCGTTGCATTACATTATGTATTCAATACTCCCGTTGATAAACTTGTGTGGGATGTAGGCCACCAGGCCTATGGACACAAAATACTTACCGGACGTCGCGAACAATTTAAAACACTTAGGAAATACAAAGGCCTTAGCGGATTTCCAACACCAAAGGAAAGCGAATATGATGTTTTTGGCGTAGGTCATTCATCTACATCAATTTCGGCAGCTTTAGGGATGGCCATCTCGAACCAGCTTAATAACGACCCATCAAATGTTGTTGCTATTATTGGCGACGGAGCCCTGACCGGCGGTATGGCATTTGAAGCATTGAATAATGCCAGCGAAAAAAATCCTAACATTCTCATTATTCTGAATGACAACAATATGTCAATCGACCCGAATGTTGGGGGATTAAACAAGTACCTGATAAAAATATCAGCATCTGAAACTTACAATAAACTACGGGATAAAATATGGAACTTTTTGGGGATGTTCCATTGGGTAGGACGCAAAACCCGGCAAACCGTTTCGAAAATTGGTGTTTCAACCAAGTCGTTTTTCTTCAAAGAAAGCAACCTTTTCGAAGCTTTAGATATTCGCTATTTTGGCCCGGTTGACGGTCATGATGTAGAATTGCTGGTAAAACTGCTCAACCGCCTGAAGAAAATACAGGGACCCAAAATTCTTCACATTATCACCAAAAAAGGTAAAGGGTTTCATCCGGCCGAAACCAACCAAACATTATTCCACGCCCCCGGAAAATTTGACAAAACTACTGGCGAACAGGTTATTTCGACCAACGGCGATGAACCTCCCTTATACCAGCATGTTTTTGGCAAAACCGTGCTTGAATTGGCAAAGCGAAACGAAAAAATTGTAGCCATTACTCCGGCAATGCTCTCGGGCTGTTCACTCAACATTATGCAAAAAGAAATGCCACACCGGGTTTTCGATGTAGGGATATCGGAACAACACGCGGTAACTTTTTCTGCCGGTTTAGCCCAGTCTGGGATGATCCCGTTTTGTAACATTTATTCATCGTTTTCACAACGTGCCTACGACCAAATTATACACGATGTGGCGCTGCAAAACCTGAATGTGATTTTATGCCTCGACCGTGGCGGACTTGTTGGTGCCGACGGTGCAACACATCATGGCGCTTACGATTTAGCTTTTCTCAACTGCATACCTAATATGACCATTGCAGCACCTTTGAACGAGAAAGAACTTCGTAACCTTTTGTTTTCAGCCCAAGAAAAACCATCGGGGCCGTATGTAATCAGGTATCCACGTGGGCGCGGGGTGATGAAAGACTGGAAAACACCGTTTGAATACATCGAAAAAGGAAAAGGGCAACTCATCAAAACAGGGAAGTCAGTTGCCATCTTGTCCATCGGGCATCCTGGAAATTTTGTTGCAAAAGCCCTTGAAAGCATGGATAACAAAGATATGGCAGCTCACTACGATATGCGTTTTCTTAAGCCAATAGATACCGGTATTTTGCATGAAGTGTTTTTAAAGTTCGATAACATTGTTACCGTTGAAGATGGCACCATAACCGGAGGTTTAGGCTCTACTGTTGTTGATTTCATGAACAAGAATCAATACCATGCCAACATTACCAAATTGGGAATCCCCGATGCTTTTATCGAACATGGCACACCCGATGAACTATACCACGAGTGTGGTTTTGATGCCGAGGGGATAGCTCAAACCTTAGAGCACATCATCGACAAACTCAATTAATTACTACTGTTTCTCAATTCAAAAAAGTAGCAAGTGGCAATAGGCAATGGCAAAAAGGTGCAGCAACTTAAAGCAAAACTGCTACTGCTACTATACAGTAGTAAGTAGCAAGTGGCAATAGGCAATGGCAAAGCGCCCACTTGACTTAAAGCATAACTGCTATTGCTACTGCAACTAATCTCTGTAATAAGTAGCAAGTGGCAATGGCAAGAGCAAAAACATGAAGCAACTTAAAGCATGACTGCTAATGCTACTGCCACTGCAACTATACAGTAGTAAGTAGCAAGTGGCAGTAGGCAATGGCAAATATTCGACATAACTTAAAGCAAGACTGCTACTGCTACTAATCTCTGTAATAAGTAGCAATAGGCAATGGCAAAAAAGTGTAGCAACTTTAAGCAGAACTGCTACTGCAACTGCGTCTATCCCCTGTCTTTTGGTAAAAACTTCTCAGGATTAGATGCCATATAATTTAACATTCTACCGATCTCATCGTATTTTTCTATAAGTTCATCTTTTATCTCATCAGAAATATACTTACAATCTTTCGCAAAATCAATCCAAGTTGAGGTTTCACTTGCTTCTGCATCTGCATCTGTTATTTTGGATGTAAAATGTTTTGGATAACGTCTCTTTCTGTAGGCTTCAGCAAGATTTACAGAAACTGAACGACTTGATCGTCTTATTTGATCTGTTAAAGAATAACGTTCTTCTTTAGGAAATGATTTTGATAACCAAAATATATCCATCGCTGATTTATAAGCCAGCTTATACACTTTAAGATCTTTATAACTACCTGTCATTTATTGGTTTTTCTTAAAACTAAAAAAAATATTATTAATGACAAACATATCCTTTAACTTAAAGCATGACTGCCACTGCAACTGCTACTGCAACTAATCTGTAATAAGTAGCGAGGCAATGGCAAAGCGACGACTTGACTTAAAGCTTAACTGCTATTGCTACTGCTACTGCAACTAATCTCTGTAATAAGTAGCAATAGGCAATGGCAAGAGCAAAAACATGAAGCGACTTAAAGCATGACTGCCACTGCAACTATCCAGTAGCAAAGGGCAAGAGAAATGGCAAAGAGCCGACTTGACTTAAAGCTTAACTGCTACTGCAACTAATCTGTAATAAGTAGCAAGTGGCAATAGGCAATGGCAAATATTCGACATAACTTAAAGCAAGACTGCTATTGCTACTGCTACTGCAACTAATCTGTAATAAGTAGAAATAGGCAATGGCAATAGCAAAAACATGAAGCGACTTAAAGCAAGACTGCTATTGCTACTGCTACTGCAACTAATCTCTAATAAGTAGCAAGTGGCAATAAGCAATGGCAAAAAAGTGCAGCAACTTAAAGCAGAACTGCTACTACAACTAAACAAATAAAGTGGCAAGAGCAATGGCAAAGCACCGACCTGACTTAAAGACCGACTGCTATTGCTACTGCTACTGCAACTAATCTGTAATAAGTAGCAAGTGGCAATAGGCAATGGCAAATATTCGACATAACTTAAAGCAAGACTGCTATTGCTACTGCTACTGCAACTAATCT
>JAQIDF010000067.1 GCA_027858145.1 Prolixibacteraceae bacterium
TGCCTTTAATACTTCGGATAAATCAAAACAAGATATAAATATATATAAAGACATCATTAAGGCTCAAAAAGCTTGTATAAAGTTGATGGATAAAATCATTGAAGATTAATTTCAACAAGGCCTTTTGATATTATCAACCAAAAAAATAATCATAATTTTCAAAAAAGATAAATTATGCATGGGGAGGAAGCATCAAATTGTTTGTTCAAGATCACATTGGACGAAAGGATTCTGTTGTTATCGGAGTTAGTGATAGCTCAACATACACCCTAAATAGCTAAACCGATAGCTATTTAACGCTGCGACTTGAACCGGGTTACAAACGCTGTTTTCCCTATAATTCAATTCTTTTATTTCTTTATTAATGCGTATATCAATTCAATGCCTTGATCTTTCCCCAGATTTCTACTGTACTGCTTATCATTTTCATTATTCCAGTGCTCCGTTACACCAAGGCTTTTTAACCGGGTACCATCGCGCTCAGGATCATAAACTACGCCAGATGGTGGATTATGCGCCAAGGCCATTTCCTCCATGGCATGATCACTATACATCATATCAGGTGCATCGGGCCATTCGGTAAGTGCAAAATCAAGAGCAACCGACTCAATGGCAACAGGATCCTGCGAGGCAAAAAGACTATTGGGCCATTCGTTATTAAATGGAGCTAAAGCCCATTTAAATTCGGGAACACCGTCTACAAACTTGTGACCGTAAATACCATCAATTAAATAAAGAATGGTTTTATCGCCTAAGTTTTTATGTCCGATAAAGTCGGGATACACTGAGTATTGTCGTTTGCCTTCTCTACTTTGACTAAATCCGCTGCCATGCGTATTTTTACGCCAATCGGTTTCAATATCAACGCAGCCAAAAAAGTTCTTTGAATTTAAGGTGACACCCTGAGAAACATGTCCTTTCAATAAAGCCATATTGATAATATAGTCAGCTTCAACAAAGCTGGTAGCCAAACCTCTGGTTTGTCCGTCAAAATCAAATGAATATTCGAAGCTATTCTCTACAAATGTTGCCTTATCTCGTCCGTTGCCTCCGTTGTGATCTTCAAAGCGAACTTTAGGGAATACTACATGGCATTTGTCATAGATATTGTCTGTGATAAAACGACTGGGGTCAGACACAATGATATTTTCTTCTTTAACTCCAGCTTCATTTATCAGGCTTGTTAAAAGCGAAAGTACTAGTTGAGGATTTGCATTTATTCTATTGGTATTGGCTTGAGCATCGGTGTTATTCATATTGACTTTAATGGCAATTTTTTCACCTGCTTTGTAACCTTGCTCTTTATTCTGTTTTGTTTTATTATAAAAAGTAAACAGCTCTGCCCAAGCTTCTTTTTCATTTTGTTTATTGGTGATCTGAAATAACGATTCGGCCAAAAGTTTTTTTACTTCATTTTGCTTATTATATGTGTCCTCCCACCAAAAGCCTGTTTTGCCGTCCCACGATGCTATGTTGGGGTTGTGAGCCCAGGCTACTCTGCCGGGAAAAATGCCTTTTGCCTCACCCAATGGAATGTTTGGCTTATACCATATCTCAAGTTCATTGGCACTGGTTGTGGTTGAATTATTAAATGTAAAAACAGATGCAGATCCTAATCCAATTACAAGAAATAAAAATGCGGCAGCATATTTGGCTTCAAACAATTTGTTTTTAGCTTTTTTAAATGCCATTACAGAGCCCGACAAGGTTAATATCCAAATTACAAAACTTGACATTATGGGAGCTGCTACCTGCATGCATGGATATAAGGCACGTGAAGGTTTCGGAACAACACGAATTATAAACCATGCCGTTGCCAACACTGATGTTAATATGAAAATAACTTTTGCAGGAATTTTAGTCTTTGTTAAAAACAATATTGTTTTTTGAATCCAACCTGGTAATTTCTCAAATCTTTCCGTGGTTTTCATAATCCGTGGTTTTATTTTATTAATTCGAAATTAATATACTCATAGTTCATATCCCCAACTTCAATGGTATGAATGGTGAAGGTTTGCAGACCTTTTTCCAGCTCTATCTGTGCAATGTTGCCAAGGTAATTCCAATGATGCCATTGTCTGAAAGCAATTGTATCTGCTTCAACGTAGGTTGATGGTATTAAAAGAGCGTCGGTTACTTTTACATCGTTTACTGAGAATGCTATTTTTCCGTCTTTATTAGATGTAAACATTAGCCCCAGCTCATATATTCCTTTTTCCTGTACATTTATGGTATATTTAATCCATTCGCCAGGACTGGTCCATCCTACATAAAGTTGATTCGCTTCAGGATTAACAAAATTATAAGGGGAATTATCAATTGCAGGTTCTCGAAACTTAGTATATGAAATATCAACAGCTTCGTTCATCCGAAACTCATGCAAATAGATCCCGTTGGCTTCATTTAATGCGCCGCTGCCTGAATTCACTGAGTCAGAATCATGGAAAGCAATTCCTTCGCCACCAAAATCATAATACTCACATTGCAGCTTTCCAGGGATTATTTGAGGGCCTTCGTTATATACTTTATTTCATGTCTTTGCAAAAGTGCTATTATAAATTAGATGTTGCAAATTATTTTCAATTAAAAATGTTAATTAGCTCTTAATTAAAGATGCATTAAGAGGGTTTGTAATTTGTTTTGTGGTAATCACAAATAACAACCCATTTGCTTGTTATGGAAATAATATGTTATTTTGAGTTAGTTTTATAAAGATCAGAAATAAAGATGTCTGAAAAGCATTTCCAAATAGATAAATCAGAACAGCAAGCCAGAGCAAATAGAATAAAAGTTCTTCGGCTAATTCGTGATAAAAGAGAGATTACCCGATCAGAAATTATTAAAATTTCAGGCTTGAGTGCACCAACTGTAACACGAATAGTGGAAAATTTGGTGCAAATGCAACTTATACAAAGCGATGGTACTGGTGAATCAATAGGTGGCAGGCGTCCTCAAATTATACGGTTCACGGCAAAAAACAACTTTGTAATTGGAATTGATATTGGCGGCACTTTTATACGATCGGCACTTTCTAACCTTGATGGTGATTTTGTATATGAAATTCAAGTGCCCACAAACATAAAAATTGGTTTTGAGGGCGTTATGGCACAGGTAGGTGAATTAATTAATAAACTAATAAATCGTGCCAAACAGAATAAGCTTAAATTATGGGGCGTAGGTGTTGCCATTTGTGGAATGGTAAATAAGAATACCAATTTGGTTGAATATTCGCCAATTTTTAACTGGAGGAATGTGGATGTTAAAAAGGCACTTTCAAAATATACAAGTCTTGATATTGTCTTAGGAAATGTTGTTCAGCTTTTTGCATTGGGAGAGCTTTTATATGGTATTGGAAAAAGTTATAATGATTTTATTTGCTTGAACCTTGGCTATGGCATTGGTTCGGGAATAATTGTTGATGGCAAACTATTTGGTGGAGCCGATGGTATTGCTGGTGAGGTTGGCCATATCGTTATAGATGGCAAAAGTAAGCGAAAAGGACTGGAAGGGGTAACAGGAACTTTGGAAGCATTGGCTTCAGGTTATGGCATTGCTGATATTGCTCGTAAGCTTTCAAGAGAAGATGAAAGCAGTACCTTAAATAAATTAAGTGCTGGAGATGTGGATGCCAAAAGTGTTTTTGAAGCAGCCGGAAACAATGATAAACTTGCCAATGAGATTCTTGATGATATAGCGAACTATTTGAGTATAAGCATTGATACTTTGATTAAATTATTTAATACCGAATGTATTGTCTTGTCAGGTGGCCTGATTGAGAATGAAAATATTGTATTTAACAGGATAAGTAGTAAAATGCAGAATTATTCAATAAAAGCGCTTTCGCGCTCTGTGCCCATTGTTCGATCGAGTTTTGGTGAAAATGCGGCATTAATGGGGGCTTTTTCGTTGATACTGGAAAAAATCTTAAATCTTGAGAAATAGTTGTAAACAATGAACGCCAGCACACATCACCATATCCAATCTTAGGCGCGACAACAAAAAAAGTCAACAAAGAGGTGTTCCGCCAAACCGTAAAATGGCACATTACTTCAATCTTATCGGGGATACACTCATTGCCGGCGACAGCACTAAACTCATTAATAATGACCGCTTACAATTTGTGCAGGATATTCAATATCGTAGGTGCAGAACTAACTCCACTTGAA
>JAQIDF010000078.1 GCA_027858145.1 Prolixibacteraceae bacterium
CCACCGGCAACAGTTATCTCGCTTATGCCGGTTTCTTTGGCTGCACGCTTAAGCTTACCAAGCAGTATATCGATGATGGTTTTTTGCAACGAAGCACACAAATCATTTTTATTTTCTTCAATATAGTTTTCGTTGTTTTTCAGGTTGTCGCGCAGGTGGTACAAAAAACTGGTTTTAAGCCCGCTAAAACTATAGTCGAGCCCGGGGATACGCGGTTTATTAAATTCAATGGCATCGGGGTTGCCTTCTTTTGCAATTTTGTCGATTATGGGGCCGCCGGGGTAGGGAAGTCCCATTACTTTGGCACACTTATCGAAAGCTTCACCGGCTGCATCGTCGATGGTTTGGCCAATGACTTTCATCTTAAGATGATTTTCCACTAAAATAATTTGTGAGTTGCCACCCGAAACCAGCAGACATAAATGCGGAAATGCCGGTTGGTTGTTGTCTTCTTCATTATCTTTTATAAAATGAGCCAGCACGTGCCCCTGTAGGTGGTTTACTTCAACCAATGGAGCTTTTAATGCTATCGATAATCCTTTGGCAAACGAGGTTCCAACCAGTAGAGAGCCTAATAAGCCGGGTCCGCGTGTAAAGGCAATGGCGCTAATCTCATTGCGGTTTATTCCGGCCTTCTTGATGGCCTGATCAACTACCGGTACAATATTTTGCTGATGTGCCCGTGAAGCAAGCTCGGGAACCACTCCGCCGTAATCTTCGTGTACTTTCTGCCCGGCAATAATATTTGAACGAATAATGCCGTTTTCAATAACCGCAGCCGAGGTGTCGTCGCAGCTCGACTCAATACCAAGTATAATTGTTTTCGTGTTTTTTGGCATGATATTTTTTTTCTTCAATTTAAGGTGGTGTTAAGTCTTTAAATTGAGACAAATTGTATTATTTTGTATTTTGTATAAAGTGGGAGGGCAAAAGTATTAAAAAAACAAGAAAAATACTGATGATTCTGATTTCGACTATCATTTTGATGATCGGAACTTTTTATTTTGTGCTCCAAAGCCGTTGGGTGCAAACAGCTATTATTTCAGTAATAACAAAAAATATTTCAGAAAAAACGAATGCAGAATTCACTATTGAAAGGGTTAGTTTTGCATTTTTCGACCGTTTAATTCTTAACGAGGTGTATATAAGTGATCAGAAACAAGATACACTTCTCTATGTTGATAAATTGATAGCAGGCATTGAGTCATTTTCTTTTTCAAAACAATATCTGGCAATACGAAAGCTTGAGTTGAATAAATATAAATTGAACTTTGAAAAAACGGATAGCTCGGCTTATAATTTCACTTTTCTTTCTGACTTTTTTGTGGGTGATTCTATCCAATCGGAATGGAAAATCAGTGCCGGTAGTTTTGAATTCAATGACGGCCGTTTTATATATTACGATTCGCTTATGAACTCCAATGTGGCTGAATTTTTGAGGTTTCGTGATTTTAGTTTTTTTATTGATCGTATTCATTACCAAAGTGGAGAATCGTTTTCGGCCAATCTTAATGCTCTTTCGTTTGTGTCCGATTCAAAGTTTTCTATGGAAAATTTCACATCAGAAATAGAATATGCCGGCAACAAGTTAAGCTTACACAATATTAACGGGAAAACAGAATACTCCGAATTACAAGCCGATTCTATTCTCTTTATGTTTGATGATTATATGATTTCGGATGATATATCTGATATTTCTTTCGATATGATGTTGAATAAACTTAATGTAGGTTTTAGCGATTTGTCGTTCCTGTTCGATGGATTTTATCGGCGTGACTTTTCAGCACAGGTCGAAGGACATGTTAAGGGAACCCTTGACGATATGAGAGGGCGTGATTTTAGACTCCAGATTGAGGATTTTACCCGGTTGAATGGAGATTTCTACATTAACGGTTTACCTGAAATTCAAAACACCTATATTTTTTTCGATTTAAACGAGTCGTTTGCGAACTTAACTGAAATTCGTAATCTTGATCTGCCAACCAATATTCAGAAAACAATTGATGGCTTACCATCCTTTCTTGATAATGTAGGCGTTTTTCGTTATAAAGGAAACTTTACCGGGTTTCTCGATAATTTTGTGGCCTACGGTACGGCATACAGTAACCTGGGCGCAATTACAACCGATGTGTCGTTCAAGCCTTTGAAAAACGAACAATTACAAATTGAAGGTAATCTGAAAGCCATCGATTTGGATATCGGTGCTGTTTTCGGTAATGATAATCTCGATAAACTTTCATTTTCAGGACAAATTGACGGAACTGTTAACAGGCAAGCCGAATACAACCTGGAGTTTGACGGTTTGGTTAATTCTATCGATTTTAAAGGGTATAAGTATGACAGTATTTTAGTGAACGGATCCCTTAAAAATGATTTGTTTAACGGTAAACTGTCAATTTCAGATCCTAACTTGAAATTAAAATATCAGGGTAAGTTAGATATGCAACCACAAATGCCTGTGTTTGAATTTTTTGCAGATGTGGAATATATTAATATAACTAATTTAAAGTTGATTGAGTCAGATGATGAAATTTCGGGAGCTGTTGAGATAGATGCTAATTTTGAAGGAAATACAATTGATGATGCCGAAGGTCGCTTATTGCTAAGTGATCTATACTTTAAAAATAAAAATGGAGAAGTAAATGTTTCGGAGATATTATTGAATAATGATCCGGGCGGAGAAATCGGAAGGCTTTTGTTGCGTAGTGATCTTGTTGATGCCGAAGTGACAGGCGAGTATAGTTTTATGACCCTTCATAATTCATTGAAAGAGTTTTACAGCAATTATCTTCCTTCTTCATTAAATCGTACGAAAATAAGTATTGACGATCAGAATAATTTTGATTTTTACGTTCACCTGAAAGATGTTAGTGCCATAACCAATCTTATTGATCTTGAGTTTTATATTGATGAAAATGTTGAAATTGAAGGGACTTATGCACCAAAGTATAATAAAGCAATACTTGAGACCTTTATTCCTCGCATAAAGCTTGGGAAAAGAGGAGCCGAGAATATTTCATTGCGAATAGATGCAGATGAAGATGAGCTTTACAGCAGGTCAAATTTTGATAAGTTATGGCTCAATTCAAAGTTTAATTTATACAACTTTACGGTAAATACCAATGCTCAAAATGACAAGCTGGGGGTTAATTTCTTCTGGAATAATTACAGCCCGAAAACATACAGCGGTGCGATACAAACAATAACAACATTTACAAAAACAGAAACAACATCACCGCATGTTGAAGTTGACATTGAACCATCGAACATCTATATTGGCGACTCCCTGTGGCAGGTAAGCAACAGTCGTATGCAAATTGATTCAACATCTGTGTTTTTTGACGGTGTTGAAGTTGCCCATAAAAATGAACGCTTGTTAATCAATGGGCGTTTGGCCGAGAATGATAATGTTTCGTTAGATGTACGTATCGATCATGTTGGATTGCAATTATTTGAGCCTTTAATGGGCAACTCATCATTTACGGGTGAGTTAAATGGTCAGGCTCAAATTTCGAGTTTTTATGACAAATTTATTCTCGATATGGATCTTAGCATGAACGAGTTTAGCTATAATCACAAAAAGATTGGCGATTTGGTAATGAGCAGCCGGTGGGATCACGATCGTGAAGAGCTTTATTCTGAGTTGTATTTAGCCGATGAGAATACTTCTTTATTGGAAGCATCGGGTTATATTGATCCTGTCACCGGTGATCTTGATCTAAGTATTGGAGCTGATAAAGCGCCGTTTTCGGTGCTCGATATTTTTATGCCATCAACATTTTATGGTATGACAGGAGCTTTAAACGGCGATGTGTACTTACACGGTAATGTTAAGCATATTATGCTTGACGGGGCATTAGACCCTGTTGAAAAGACCACGATTGGAGTGTCGGACTTAAAAACCATTTATAGTTTTGAAGAGCCGGTGGTGTTTGGAAGCGATTCCATAATTTTCCCCAACTTGTTGATTAAAGATGAAAATGACAACAGTGGTAGGTTTAATGGGACTATTGTGCACCGGTCGTTTAAAAATATGGCATATGACCTTTCGGTACGGTCAAACAACCTCATGGTGATGAACACAACAGTTTCGGATAATGAGTATCTTTATGGAAAAGGCTTTATATCCGGAGTTGTAAATATTGAAGGTTTTGATGATGATGTGGAGATATCTGGAGATGTCAGAAGTGAAAAAGGGACAAGTATTTTTATACCTTTTGAAAGTACTTCAGGTTTAGAACAGTACGATTTTATTGAATTTGTAAACAATGAAGCCTCAGTGGGGGTGAAGGAACAATATAATGTACCAACATCTGATATTAATTTCAATTTTGATTTTGAAGTTACCCCAGACGCAAGTGTGCAATTGATATTCAGCTCCCAGTTTGGCGATGTGATTAAAAGTGTAGGAACTGGCGATTTGCAAGTGCGCGTTGATAAAAATTACAATATCGAGCTTTATGGAAATTATACAATTGTTGAAGGTGATTATTTGTTTTCGCTTCAAAATTTAATCAATAAACGTTTTTCTATTAAAGAGGGGAGTACCATAGAATGGATAGGAGATCCGTATAATGCAATGATTGACATTACAGCAATATACCGGTTGAAAACTTCGTTGAAAAATTTGTTTGTTAGTAGTTATGAAGATATAAATGTAGACCGCAGGATACCTGTCGAGTGTATAATTAATTTATCCGAAGAGCTGGTTCAGCCTGATATTAAATTTTCGATTAATTTGCCCACAGCCGAAGAAAGGGTAAATGACCGCGTTCAGCAGCTTATAGCTACACCTGAAGAAGTTAACAAACAATTGATTTCGTTGTTAATGATCGGGCGGTTTTATACACCCGAAATTTTTGCAGGTATCCCGAATACTACAAATACCGGTGCTAATTTAGTTGGTACTACCGCAAGTGAATTGATATCAAATCAGTTGAGTAACTGGCTTTCGCAAATTAGCGATAATTTAGATTTTGGGATAAATTACCGCCCGGGTAACGATCTTTCAAATGACCAGATTGAATTAGCCTTGAGTACACAGATTTTTAACGACCGGGTTACCATTAACGGAAATATTGCCAACAATAATAATCAGACATCAACCAATGACAACGAGTTTATAGGTGATGTTGACCTGAATGTAAAATTAACTGATAACGGTAAATTACAGTTAAAAGTTTATAACCGGGCCAATGATAATTTGATATATGATACAGCACCGTACACACAGGGCGTAGGTTTCAGTTATCGTGAAGAGTTTGATACAATTAAAGATTTATTCAGACGTTATACAGCTTTCTTGTCACGCAAAAAAAATGGCGAATCAGATGCCGGTGATAATGAAAACTAATGGTAAAAATATTGATCCCCGGATGGCAATTTAAAATTGTTTGTTTATTTTGTGGGCTGTTTAATAAAATACTAAAATTGCATTACTACCGTTTTTAAATACCAGTACAAAAACATTTGATATGATCGGATTAATTCTATTGCAAGTAAATCAGGCTGCCAACGATGCAGCTGCAACTGTTGAGGCCGAAGGCATTTCTCTCGATTTCTGGGAGTTGGCTCTTAAGGGAGGGTGGATTATGATTCCACTTGTTATTTTATCGGTTATCGCTTTATTTATTTTTGGTGACCGCTATTTCGCAATTCACAGGGCATCGAGGGTTGATTCAAATTTGATGAATCAAATCAGGCAACATATACAGGACGGTAAAATTGATTCGGCTCTGGCGCTTTGCAAATCAACCGATAAGCCCGTTACCCGTATGATAGAAAAGGGAATATTAAGGATTGGCCGCCCGTTAAACGATGTAAGTGCAGCCATTGATAATGTTGGTAACCTTGAGGTAACTAAACTTGAAAAAGGACTGCCATTACTGGCAAGTGTGGCCGGAGGTGCGCCCATGATCGGGTTCCTGGGAACTGTAATGGGGATGATTCAGGCTTTTTACGATATGGCCAACGCTGGCAATAACATTGATGTTACTTTGCTTTCATCGGGTATTTATCAGGCTATGGTAACTACCGTGGCCGGACTTATTGTTGGTATTGTGGCTTACTTTGCATACAATATTTTGGTTTCGCGCGTCGAAAAGGTTGTTTTTAAAATGGAAGCAACAACTACTGATTTTATGGATTTATTAAACGAACCGGCACAATAAGCTATGGCTATTAAACGAAGAAATAAGGTAAATTCGGCTTTTAGCATGTCATCGATGACCGATATCGTATTCCTGCTTTTGATTTTCTTTATGGTAACATCAACATTGATAGCACCAAATGCGCTAAAATTGTTGTTGCCCGAAAGCAATAATCAAACTCAGGCTAAGCCGATAACTACAATTTCGATTACACAAAACCTCGAATATTACATCAACAATAATGGTAACCTTACCCAGGTTCGGTTTAACGAGATTGAACCATTTTTACTACGAACAGTTGGGCAGGGCGAAGATATTTACCTTTCGTTGCATGCCGATAAGGAGGTGCCTATCGAAGAAGTGGTGAAGATAATGAATATTGCCCGTCGTAATGAGTATAAAATGATTCTGGCAACGAGTCCTGAAAATTAAATGATTCAACTTTTGTGAGTTACTTCAAAAAACATAAAGAAGGTTTTATAATAACAGTGATTTATCATGCTGTTATCTTGTTGTTGTTATTTTTTATGGGTTTCTATACACCGCTGCCTTTACCGCAAGAGAAAGGTGTTTTAGTAGATTTTGGTGATAGTGAAACCGGTACAGGACAGCAAGAACCTGCCCCAAAGCCTGAGCCCCAACCACAACAACAGCAGCAGCAGCAAACACAGGAACAGGTTACCCCGCCACCACCGCCTGAACCGGCAAAGCCTGTTGTTGCCGAACAACAACCTGATGAAAGTGGCAAAGAAGTGATGACACAGGATTTTGAAGAAACAGCAGCTGTTGACGAAGGTAAAAAGAAGGAAGAGGAAGAAGCCCGCAAAAAGCGTGAAGAAGAAGAGCGCAAAAGAAAAGAGCTGGAAGAACAGCGCAGAAAAGAAGAGTTAGAAAGACAGAAAGAGGAAGAAGAAATGCAGCGGCGTTTGGCTGTAGCTGAACAACGCAGAAAAGACAGCCTCCGGAAAATTGAAAAAGCACGACTGGCCGAGCAACGACGAATTGCCGAACAACGCAGGCAGGATAGTATTAAGCGGGCTGAAGAACAGGCGCGAATTGCGGCAATCAATTCAAGAGCTGAAAATGTTTTCGGTCAGTCTGCCGGTCAAAATGATAATTCAAGCTCATCGAGCGG
>JAQIDF010000082.1 GCA_027858145.1 Prolixibacteraceae bacterium
TCAACAGAACCATCGTGGTCGAATAAAACCGGTTTTTGAAAAGATTTAGTCAGGTCTGAAAGCATCGAAATATAAATTAGGTATTTATACAAAAATATAAATATTATTCAAAAATTTAGCCCTAACAGCATAAACTATTAGGGCTAAATAAACTAAATCAATATTCTTAATCACTTACACCTCTTTATTTTCAATTAACCATTCGGCTATCTGAACGGCATTTAAAGCTGCACCTTTTTTAATTTGGTCGCCCACGCACCAGAATGTAATTCCGTTTGAAGCCACATCTTTTCTGATCCGTCCAACATATACATCATCTTTACCCGAAACGAAAAGCGGCATAGGATATTTATTTTCAGAGGGCTTATCCAAAACAGTTAAGCCTTTAAAATTCTCCATCGCTTTTACTACCTCTTCAACCGAGAGTTCTTTTTCGGTCTCAATCCAAATAGCTTCAGAGTGAGCCCTTGCAACCGGAACACGAACACAAGTTGCTGAAACCTCGGTATTAGTGTGCATTATTTTTTTTGTTTCCCAGTTCATTTTCATTTCTTCCTTGGTATAATCGTTATCAAGGAATACATCAATATGAGGAATTACATTCATTGCCAACTGGTACTGAAACTTATTAGGTTTTGTTTCTTCACCCGCTGCAACTTGCTTCACCTGCTCTTCAAGCTCAACAATACCTTGTGCGCCAGCTCCACTTGCAGCCTGATAAGTTGCACAATGAACGCGGGTTATCTTAGATAAATCTTCAATCGGCTTCAGGGCAACTACCATTTGAATAGTTGAACAGTTCGGGTTAGCAATTACATTGCGTGGCCTAACTTTAGCATCCTCGGCATTTACCTCAGGTACGATTAATGGTACGTCATCGTCGTAACGGAATGCACTTGAGTTATCAATCATTATAGCACCATGCTTCGTAATGGTCTTTTCAAATTCTTTTGAAATACTTGCCCCGGCCGAAGTCAAAGCAATGTCGATATCCTTGAAATCGTCGCCATGTTTGAGCTCGTTAACAACAAGCTTCTTTCCTTTGAATTCATATTCTTTACCGGCACTTCGTGATGAACCAAACAACACCAACTCATCGAGCGGGAAATTACGTTCATTAAGTACTTTTAAAAATTCTTGTCCAACGGCACCACTGGCGCCAACAATTGCGACTTTCATAATTTTGATAATTTTAGTAAATTGTTAAACTCTTTTGAATTTTAATAATTTAGAATAACAAAATTAAATAATCCCATCAAAATCCACTAAGATGCCTCTAAGAATTCTAATATATCCGCTGTTTTTAACGTTAATCTTAAGTAAACCACTTAATGGTCAAACAATCTGGCAAGAAGACTTCGATGTACCTGAAAAAGGAATATGGGCTGACAGCGCAGGACATACCCATTCCGATCTCTCCAGTATTAAATGGTCCATCGATACAATATCCTGTTCTTTCAATGATGAAAACGACTATGCAAAAACAGTAAGCACATCGGGTGGCCGTTTCGAAGTACTCGACTCGGACGGTGAGATTACATGGAAATCTGAAACAATAGAAATTGAAAGTTACGAACTTATAAACATTGCACTTACCACCTCAGAGACAGGCAGTAGTAGTGTCGAAAGCAAAAAGTATGTCAAAGCATTTTATGAGCTCGACAATACCTTACACCCCTTTTCGCCTAAATCTTCGGGTTACGGAAACTGGGGCGAAAAGACACTCGAACAAAAAAGCATCAGCGGAAAAAAGCTCCGAATTGTTATTAAAATGAATTCATCGTACGCCAACGATAAAGTTATTCTTGACGATATAAAAGTTGAAGCCATTGATGAGAGTCTCATGAAACCTGTGCGCATTCAATTTACAAATCTTCCTGTTTACACTTTTGCTGATTCATTGTTCTCAATCGGGGCAATAATTTTGAATGGTAATGATGAGCCCATAACTGAAACAAACATTCCGCTGATGTTAACCTTTAACAACACGCAAAGTCAGGTCGATCCTGATTCAACAGGCAACTACAAGTGGCACATCAAAACCGGAGCAACTGGCGATTTAAATATTAGCATCGATGCCCCTGAGCACGAAATGAAAACAGCACAAAACACAGTAAAAGTTTATTCTCCAACTAATATTTCAACAAACATAAATTTCGAAAACAACACAATTTCCACAGATTTTGAATTATTCAATAACTGGGAAATCAGCACAGATGAACCTTTGTCGGGTAAATATTCCATAAAGCATAAGCCAAATGAAAACGGCGGAATGGATTCATTAAATTATATAATTGAAAGTACAATAGGAAAAAATGATGATGAAATAGTCGTTTCATTTATGTTAAAAAACGGCGATTGGGATCCATCAGGCTCCAACTCATTTTTCTTAATACTGGCCTCTGAACAAAACAAGGGAAAAACAGCGCTGGCAATTGGAGTGAACGCTAAAGGCTCTACCGATTTGCTTTCGGTATGGACTATCGAAAACAAGCAGCCTTCGACCATGTTGACCGAAACAAATTTTGACTGGAATAATTCACAAACCGTACAAATAACCCTAATAAGAAAACCCGGTGGAAAATGGTTTTTATATGCTACTGATCGAGACTCAGGCCAATCGTCAAGCGCAGCTTTTAACTTTCATGACCTTTCAGTACTTTCAAAACTGCAACTTATATTCAATCACACTCAAACCCGC
>JAQIDF010000099.1 GCA_027858145.1 Prolixibacteraceae bacterium
GGCTAGGTTTTTACTAAGGTAACGTATAGATTTGTATAACAAGAGCCGTGTGATGGGAGACTATCAAGCACGGTTCTGTGAGAGGATTGGGGTGAGATTCCCCTTTTCTACTCGACCACGAACCGTTATAAAGCATTTAAAAACAGTAACTAATGAAACTATACAAATCAATAATCATAGCTATATTAATGAGTATACTAGGTGCATACCTTTTCTGGCAATTAAGGCAAGGATTTGATACACCAAAAATGGCACATTGGACTCAAGTTAAAGTTGACAAATGGATTGACAATATAGTTTCATCTTCTAATTATCTTTCCTCGATTGACTCAACGGAAGCATATGAAATTGGGAAATGTGCGATGATAAAAATCAATGATTCTTTTTCATTGGACGAGATAATAGCACTAGAAAAAATACATATTGACTCTCAAAAAATAATTTTAGCGCCAATTGTACTTGAATGTATGTTTCCAGTTGGATTTCAGAATATTTACACAACAATTTCAGACAAAAGCCAAATTAATATTGATGCTAATAATTTTAATGGTTATTGGAATCCGACAGTGAATGATTATAGAAAGATTGAAGTTGTTCTGGAAACAGCAATAAATACAGACAAACAAGACTATATTGAAAAACTAACGTCCGAAAACTCAAAATTCTATTACCGACAATATTTATTTTACTTAGACAAAAACAATGATTCAATAGCATATATCAATGCATTGTGTGGATTATTAAAAGCCCCGTACGATTCATCTGGGGTTATAGTAAATAAGACAATGGATTGGAAAAATAAATTCATAACAGTTAATGACGGTGGAGATTGTTATTGGTCAATTCGCATTAATATGAGCAAAGATAACTATAGTAATTTCCTTGTAAATGGATATTAAAAATCAAAAACGCTTTATAACAATCTATAAATTTAACTGTGGCTTCGGTGCAAACTTCCAGCATCCAAACTCGCACCAATTTTGTGCGTACTCGGACAAGAAATCTCACGTAATCCACAGTGTAAACTTATAGTTAACGTTGTGCTTCATTTTCCAAAAGCTCCGTGGATACAATAATGCTAAGTATTTTGAACTTAAAAATTAGTAATCGAAACAATAAACAAATAATTTAATTGCAATAATCATGAGACTAAGATTTTACCCGATTTTCATCATTATATTTTGCCTATTCAATTTAAATTGTGCAAAAAGTCAAACTACAGAATTGACTTCTGTATTTCTTGAAGAGCTTACTTGGACAGAGGTTAAAGCATTTATTGATAATGGAGGTAAATCAATTATCATCCCAACAGGAGGAACAGAACAAAATGGGCCACACATGGTATTGGGAAAGCATAACTTTAGAGTAGAGTATATGGCAGGAAAAATTGCTAATGAACTTGGAGATGCTTTAGTCGCACCAATGATTGCCTTTGTGCCAGAAGGTAATATTAATCCTGCCGATGATTGGATGATATATCCTGGGACAATTAGCTTACCTGAAGAGCATTTTATTAAACTCCTTGAATATACATGTCGCAGTTTAAAACAACATGGATTTATAGATATACTGTTGATTGGGGATAGTGGTGGAAATCAAAATGGAATGAAAATCGTTTCTGAGAGACTTAACAATGAATGGAAAGATTCCGACACAAGAGTGCATTTCGTCTCGGATTATTATGGAAAACCTTATAATCAAGTAACAGATTCTTTAATTGCTTCTGGGATTTCGCAAGATGATCTTGGATTTCATGGAGGAGTAATTGATGTTTCATTTTTACTAGCTGTTGATTCTAGTCTGATTCGAATTGATAAATTATCTAATAACGATTGGAGCAGTGCTAAAAAATCAGAAATGGGATTTTCAGGAGACTTATCAAAAGTGGATATTGAAATTGGAAAATTAATGATTCAAAAAACAATGGAAATTAGTTTATTACAAGTAGAAAAATTAAAAATAGATAGTCGGAAATAAAAACGAAAGCACAATAAGTAGAACTATGAGCGGTCGGCACGACCCAGCGATGAGTGCATGTTGAACTACATCCCGGTCAAATTAGCAGGATGCTCTATGCACTTATCGAAGGTTTTGAGTGATCTTTG
>JAQIDF010000180.1 GCA_027858145.1 Prolixibacteraceae bacterium
TTTCGTACCTTTGCGAAAATTTCTTATAACGTTATGGGCGAAACCAATTTTGTTGATTATGTGAAAATATTCTGCCGTTCGGGTAGTGGCGGTCAGGGCTCAGCGCACCTTCGGCGCGAAAAATATGTTGCCAAGGGTGGTCCCGATGGTGGTGATGGTGGCCGTGGCGGCCATGTTATCCTTAAAGGTAATGCTCAAAAATGGACACTTCTTCATTTGAAGTTTCAGAAGCATGTCTTTGCAGGTCATGGCGAATCGGGCAGCCGTCAGCGAAGCTTTGGTGCCGATGGCGAGGATATTGTGCTCGATGTGCCTTTAGGTACTGTGGTGCGCGATGCCGAAACCAACGATATATTATTTGAAATAACAGGTGATGGCGAAGAAAAAATATTGAAGCAGGGAGGCCGTGGTGGACTTGGGAACAGCCACTTCAAATCATCAACCAACCAAACGCCCCGCTATGCCCAGCCGGGTGAAGAGGGCGAAGAGTCATGGTGCATTCTTGAGTTGAAAGTGCTTGCCGATGTAGGGCTTGTAGGTTTTCCAAGTTCCGGCAAATCAACACTTTTATCAGTTGTTTCAGCAGCTAAGCCTAAAATTGCCGATTACCCGTTTACTACGTTGGTCCCCAATCTCGGAATTGTAGGCCACCGCGAGGGTCAGTCGTTTGTTATGGCCGATATCCCCGGGATTATTGAAGGCGCACACGAAGGGCGTGGACTGGGGTTGCGTTTTTTAAGGCATATCGAGCGTAACGCGATGTTACTTTTCATGGTGCCTGCCGATAGCGATGACCACCTGAAGGAATACAACATCTTACTTCACGAACTTCGTGAATACAGCCCCGAACTGCTCGATAAACAACGATATCTGGCCATTACAAAAGCCGATATGCTCGATGAAGAATTGATGAGTGAAATTAGTGCCGGGCTCGAAGAAATTCCACATATTTTTATATCTTCAGTCACCGGTTTTAATATTCAGCAATTGAAAGACCGTATCTGGAAATTACTAAATAGCTGACACTCATGTTTGAATGGCTGAACCAAATTGACACCCAGTTTTTTTTGTCGTTAAACGGGGCTGCAAGCCCTTTTTTCGACCGCTTCTTTGCATTTTTCACCAGTAAGGAAACATGGTATCCTTTGTATATTTTACTCATGTTTCTTATCGTGCGCAAGTATAAAATGCAAAGCTTGTGGGTGATTTTATTTTTTATCGTGTTAATTGTATTGAGCGACCAGATATCCGGACTTATTAAAGACCTGGTGGGACGGTTGAGGCCAACTCATGAACCTTTGTTAGAGGGACTGGTGCATAACCCCACAAAATCGGGCGGATATTATAGCTTTTTATCATCACACGCAACCAATTCTTTTGCGCTGGCAGTGTTAACCGGCTTTGTTTCGCAGCGTAAAAGGCTGTGGATTGCTTTTTTGCTGTGGGCTGCAGTTACCTCTTATTCGAGGGTTTACGTGGGGGTTCATTATCCGTTCGATATTATTTGCGGGGCAATACTTGGGGTTTTAATTGCCTGGGGCGTGTACCGTTTGCTGAAAATATTCGATGAACATTTTCAGCGGAAACGCATTGAAGTGGCCGGACGATGGAAAGCCAAACATGCCAATATGCTTATTGTGGCGCTCCTTTTTATCGTTTCAACGCTCCTTATTGTTTCTAAGCTTGGACCCAAATACTTTTAATACCTTAAATGACCGATTTAAAAATTCTTTACAGTGAATTAGCTGATGAGGCTACTTCAAAAATAAAAAAGCTATCGAAACAAATGCGCCTTTTATCGGTAGCCCGGCTTATTAGTTTTCTTGGAATTGTTGTTTCGCCATTCGTATTTATCCCTCATAATTTATCTGTGGGAATAAATATTTCATTTGTATCATTGATGTTGTTTTTATTGTTTGTAAAGAGGTATCAGAAGTTGCAGCGCGACAAGCAGTTTCAGGTGTGTATCTTAAAAGTAAACCAACAGGAATTAAAAGCGCTCAAACATCAGTTTTCTGATTTTGGACCGGGAAAAGAATTTGTCGATTCAAAGCACCGTTATTCCTTTGATTTAGATTTGTTTGGCGATGGTTCAGTTTTTCAATATTTAAACCGTACCGTAACCTCGGGCGGTAAAAAGTTGTTGGCTTCTTTTCTTCAAAATCCCTTGCAAAGTAAAACAGATATCGAAAATCGGCAGGCATTTATTAAGGAATTATCGATTAATTACCAATGGAGGCAGCACTATCTGGCACAAGGTATGATGTATGAAGAATCGGGCGATGAAAGCGATATTTTTCAAAAATGGGCAAGTGAAGTGTTCAGTTTAAAGTTTATTCGTTTCTTTTTGCCGGTAAAATATTTTCTATACGCTTTCTCATTGTTTTCCGTGGTGTTCTGGATTATTTATGGCAATTCGGCATTTTTCATGCTTTCGGCTACGATGCAAGTAGCCTTGTGGTTATTCAATAAAAGTAGTATTCAAAAAGCGTATGCCGAGTTTGGCAAGCGTGCCCGTGTTTTGAGCAAGTACGGGATGTTGCTTCGCGATATTGAAAAAGCGGGGTGGAAAAGCAAGGAAGGAGCCGGTTGGGTTGAAGCATTGAAGCAAGATGGTAGCCCTTCAGAAGAAATTGCCCATCTCCGTAAAATTGTTTCTGCCTTTGATAACCGTAACAATCTTCTGTTGGGGGCCATACTGAATATTCTGTTTTTGTGGGATGCTAATTGTACGTATCGTCTGATAAAATGGCATTCAAAAAACCGCGATAAATATAAGTTGTGGGGTCGTGTCATTGCCCACGCCGATGCTGCCGTATCCATGGCGAACCTGGATTTTAATCATCCGGGGTATACTTTTCCCGAAGTAGTTGATTCAAATTTTGAAATTGAAGCAAAGGGTCTGGGGCACCCGTTGATTGCTCCAGACAAGCGTGTTGATAACGACTTTACCTACGACGAAAATACCGGAGTAATGATTATTACCGGCGCTAATATGGCCGGTAAAAGCACCTTCTTGCGCACCCTGGGCGTAAATATGGTGCTGGGTGCCTGTGGTGCCCCGGTTTGTGCTTCATTGCTCAGGTTTAAGCCTGTTGAAGTATTTTCCAATATGCGCACAACCGATTCGCTGGTTGATGATGAATCGTACTTTTTTGCCGAACTCAAAAGAATTAAAGAAATACTCGATGAAATTGAAAAAGGGAAAGAACTTTTTATTATTCTTGATGAGATTTTGAAAGGAACAAATTCTGTTGATAAGCTTTCGGGGTCGCAACAACTTATTCGACGTTTGCTGGCTGAAAAGGCAAAGGTGGTGATAGCAACACACGATTTAAAATTGACAGAAATGGAACACGAATACCCTGATAAATTGCGAAATAAGTGCTTTGAAATAGAAATTATCAACAATGAGATGAACTTTGATTATCTTTTACGCGACGGGGTTACTTCGATAATGAATGCAACCTTTTTGATGAAAAAAATGGGCATTATTAAATAGCTGTAGGTGAGAGTTTAGAGGCCTTGGGTGGTGTGGTTGTTGATAAAATCATTCGTCAAAAAAAGGTCATTTCGTTATATTTGTGCAAACATCAAAACAAAATATGCAAGAACAGTCAAATTATAATGAAGAATCGATAAAGACGCTCGACTGGCAAGAGCACATTCGTCGTCGTCCGGGGATGTACATCGGTAAATTAGGCGATGGCTCGCAGGCCGATGATGGTATTTATGTGTTGTTGAAAGAGGTCTTCGATAACTCCATCGACGAGTTTATGATGGGCAACGGTAAAAAAATCGAAGTGAAAGTCTCCGATGAGGAGGTTTCAATACGCGACTACGGGCGTGGCATTCCTCTTGGTAAGCTTATTGATGTAGCTTCAAAAATGAATACCGGTGCCAAGTACGATTCTAAGGTGTTTAAAAAGTCAGTCGGCTTAAACGGTGTGGGTATAAAGGCTGTAAATGCCCTTTCCGAGTCTTTTGTAATTCGTTCGATACGCGAAGGGGAAGTGAAAAAGATTTCATTCTCGGCAGGCGTAATTCAAAGTGAAGAAAAGGTTGCCCATACCGAAGAAAATAATGGTACACATGTGGTTTTCAAACCCGATCTTTCTATCTTTAAAACGTATCATTACATCAGCGATTACATAGCATCGATGATGAAAAACTACACTTTCCTGAATGCCGGCCTTACCATTGAATTTAACGGCGAACGATACCATTCCCGTAATGGTTTGCTCGATTTGTTGCACGAAACAATGGATAGCGACCCGATTTATCCGGTTATTCACCTGAAAGGTGAGGATATTGAGGTAGCCCTCAGCCACGGCAACCAGTATGGCGAAGATTATTATTCGTTTGTAAATGGGCAGCACACCACACAGGGCGGAACACACTTGCAGGTTTTTAAAGAAATAGTTGTTAAAACAGTACGTGATTTTTATAAAAAAGACTTTGATGCTTCCGATATCCGGGCATCTATAATAGCCGCCGTTAGTATTAAAGTGGAAGAGCCTGTTTTTGAATCGCAAACCAAAACGAAGCTGGGTTCTAAAGATATTGCACCCGGCGGGCCTTCGGTGCGTAATTTTGTAAGTAGTTTTGTTCAAACAGAACTTGATAATTACCTGCACAAAAATCAGGAAACGGCCGATGTTTTGTTAAGACGTATCCAGGAGTCGGAGCGTGAGCGTAAAGCCATTTCAGGAATAAAAAAACTGGCCAAACAACGTGCCAAAAAAGCAAGCCTGCATAATAAAAAACTTCGTGATTGTCGTATTCACTTTGACACTAAACATGAGCGGAAAAGTGAATCGAGCATTTTTATTACCGAGGGTGATTCGGCCAGCGGGTCAATTACCAAAAGCCGTAATGTGAGCACCCAGGCTGTTTTTAGTTTGCGGGGAAAACCGCTAAACTCTTATGGCCTGACTAAAAAGGTGGTTTACGAAAACGAAGAGTTTAACCTTTTGCAGGCTGCACTCAACATTGAAGAAGGACTGGATGACTTGCGTTACAACAAGGTGATTATTGCTACCGATGCCGACGTCGACGGAATGCATATCCGCTTATTGTTGCTGACTTTCTTTTTGCAATTTTTCCCCGAACTGATAAAAAAAGGTCACATTTATATTTTTCAAACACCACTTTTCCGTGTTCGTAACAAAAGGAAAACCTATTACTGTTATTCGGAAGAAGAACGCCTCGCGGCGGTTAAAAAAGTAGGGGCCAATGCCGAAATCACCCGCTTTAAAGGACTCGGAGAGATTTCACCCGATGAATTCAGTGTGTTTATTGGTTCTGAAATCCGCCTTGAGCCGGTAACTCTCCATAAAGGCGATTCAATTAAAAAGATTCTTGAATTTTACATGGGTAAAAATACACCCGAAAGGCAAGAATTTATTATTGATAACCTTTATGTTGAAAAGGATGAAGTGTAATCGTGCAGGATATCTGTTAATGATTAATAATCAGTAGAATGAGTAAAGAAGAAATCAATAATAACCCCGGGGAAGAAAATTCGTCAACCGACGGGCAAAATAATGAAAAACACGAGCTTGTATACCTTAGCGGCATGTACGAGAACTGGTTTCTCGAATATGCTTCGTATGTTATTCTCGAACGTGCTGTTCCGTATGTAAACGACGGATTAAAGCCTGTTCAGCGCCGTATCATGCATGCCATGCGCGAAATGGATGATGGACGTTACAACAAGGTTGCCAACATTATCGGGCAAACCATGCAGTACCATCCCCATGGTGATGCTTCAATCGGAGATGCGCTGGTAGGGCTAGGCCAAAAAAACCTACTGGTTGACACCCAGGGAAACTGGGGTAATATTCTTACCGGCGATGGTTCTGCGGCTCCACGTTACATTGAGGCACGACTTTCAAAATTCGCGCTTGATGTTGTTTTTAATCCTAAAACCACACAGTGGCAATTAGCCTACGACGGCCGTAAGCGGGAACCAATAACACTGCCTGTTAAATTTCCACTGCTACTAACACAAGGCGTTGAAGGTATTGCAGTAGGTTTGTCGGCTAAAATTTTGCCACACAACTTTAATGAGCTGATTGATGCAGCCATTTTGTATTTAAAAGGAAAACCCTTCGAAATATATCCCGATTTTCCTACGGGTGGCATGATTGACTGTTCAAAGTACAACGATGGATTAAGGGGCGGCAATATCAGGGTGAGGTCGAAAATTGAAAAGCTCGACAATAAAACGCTGGTTGTTAACGAGATTCCTTTTGGCCGTACCACCTCATCGATAATTGAATCGATTGTTAAGGCCAACGAAAAAGGAAAAATCAAAGTCAAGAAAATTGATGATAACACGGCCGAAAAGGTAGAAATACAAATTCATCTGGGAAATGGTGTCTCGAGCGACAGAACCATTGATGCCCTGTATGCTTTTACCGATTGTGAAATTTCGATTTCGCCCAACGCCTGTGTTATCGAGGAAGATAAGCCGAACTTTATAGGGATAAGTGCTATTTTGAGAAAGAATGCCCAGCAAACGGTTGATTTGCTTAAACTCGAACTTGAAATCAAAAAGAGGGAGTTGGAGGAAGCCTGGCATTTTGCTTCACTCGAAAAAATATTTATCGAAGAGCGCATATACAAGGATAAGGCTTTTGAGGAAAGCAATAATATGGACGAGGTTGTGGCTCACGTTGATAAGCGCTTTGAGCCCTGGAAACCGAAGCTGAAAAGGGAAATAAAACGGGATGATATTCTGAAGCTGATGGAGATTAGAATGTCTCGTATCCTTAAATTCAACAAGGATAAAGCCAACGATAATATTCAGGCCATTGAAGATGAAATTATAGAAATTATTCATAACATCAACAATATTATACCATTTACCATTGCTTATTATCAGCGGATAAAAAGCAAATATGGTAAGGGGCGTGAACGTAAATCCGAAATCAGGAGTTTTGAAAATATTGAAGCTTCAAAAGTTGTTGCTGCCAACGAAAAGCTCTATGTAGATTACGAAGAAGGTTTTATGGGCATGGGGCTTAAAAAAGCAACGTTTGTGTGCAATTGCTCCGATCTCGACGATATAATTGTTTTCAGGCGCGATGGTGCTTACTTTGTTACCAAAGTTCCGGAAAAGGCTTTTATCGGAAAAAATATTCTGCACATTGCCGTGTTTAAGCGGGGCGATAAGCGCACCATCTACAATTTGGTATACCGCGATGGACGTGCCGGCGCAACCTTTATGAAACGGTTTGCCGTACCAAGTGTTACCCGCGATAAAGAATACAATATGACGCAAGGTACCACCGGGTCGAGGATATTGTACTTCAGCGTAAATCCAAACGGAGAGTCGGAAATGTTGCGTGTTACCCTGAAGCCGAAACCCCGCCTTAAGAAATTAATATTTGATATCGATATGGGCGAACTGGCCATCAAAGGGCGAAGTTCAAGGGGTAACATGGTTACCAAAAACGATGTGCATAAAGTTACCCTCAAAGAAAGAGGAGCATCAACATTAGGGGGTAGGAAAGTTTATTTCGACGAAGATGTAAACCGCCTGAATGTAGATAAACGCGGGCGCTTCCTTGGAGAATTTATGGGCGAAGACTGTATGTTGGTGATAACCAAATCAGGCGATTTTGAGCTTTATAATTTTGACCTTGCCAATCATTTTCCTGAAGATATTTTGGTTATTGAGAAGTTCAACCCGAAGAAAACCCTGAGTGTGGTTTATTGGGATAACGAACAGGAATATTACTACCTGAAGCGTTTCGAGATTGATGATGACACACCGTTGAA
>JAQIDF010000339.1 GCA_027858145.1 Prolixibacteraceae bacterium
AACCAGTCTTTAATAATTATCTTGAAAACTCATGCTATTTTTGACGCTGGTGGCTAATTGCTGTCAGCTATGCTGAAATACTTTTCTGTGTGGCTTTTTTTTGGTAGCTGAGGTGTAACCTAATTTGTATTGCGACAATATTATCTTTACTTAGTTGTGAAGAAAATAAAAGTGAACTCAATAATGAGTCAATTAATCTGCACCTGACAGAAGATAGTGAACTCAATATTGAGTCAATTAATCTGTACCTGACAGAAGATTTAGACTTAGCAGAAAAACCAGTATGTTTGACAGTAAATATTTCATCAATTCAAAAGTTTGACAATACTTACAATTTAGAAAAAGTTGTATCAATAAATGGTGATAATATTTTAATTTCAATTGAAAATATGGAGGATATGGGAGAATGTGAATATCCACTACATTTGTCAGCTCCTGAACCAGAAAATTATCAATGTTCAGCAAGTACTGATTACTTTACTTTAGAAAACTTGTCAAGGAAGAAATATAATATTGAGATTAATGTTTTTGAGAATTACTATAGTGGCGAGATTGATATTCGGGATCAAATAGCAAAAATATCTTTCAGCGATGATAGAGTAGCTTTATCTAGTTCTGAGATAAATATAGTTCCTGATTCTTGCTTTTTTGGCATATATTACTCATTGACTTCTGATTCTTTAGGATTTAATGAAATGATTGATAAATTACTTGTGCTAGATTGTAGGCAAATTAAATTAAATCCAGGATTATATAGAGCATTTGAAGTTAATAACAATGGAGATTTAAACCTAAACCCAGGAGTAGAAACCTCTGAACCAACTTTCATTTTAAAATACAACTCAGATTTTAGTATAATACAAAATACTCTTAATGAATTTGTTGCTAAATCAGACGAAACCTATGGGGTTATTTTTAAGGATAATCTTGGAAACTATTATAATATAAAGAAATAAATTATTTAACAACACGATGAAGATGATATCAAATTTTTAAATAATCAAGATGCCCTTGGTGCAGGATTCGATGGATGTGTTCATCTTTCAGAAACTCGAAGAAAAAACAAGCCGTATCAATGATATTTGGTACCGGGGCGACCGTGGAAATGTGTTGGACTTGGAAAGTCTCGACCCCGAAGAAGTGAAGTTTGCCTTACTTAGTGCCAGCAAGAAAAGCCCTTTTTTTCAAAAAAAGACATAAAAACATTTTGTTAAATAACACTGAAAGTCAAAAAATAATTGATTTTTCTTTCGATTAAGATTCTTCCATTAAATTTTACTGTTATTTATGTTGAACAAACACTAAAAAACGTCAGTATTTGACATACCAATCCCTTACGCTTAGTGCAAATAATAGTTTTTTTTTAGTATTTTATCAGGCCGCTATCTTTTGCTTTGAGGAAACCTCTTTTTGACGTTTGACATTTATTAAATGTTCCCCTATTTTTCTGAGGTTATAAGCACAAACTGACAGCCCAATATACCTTTTGAAGTTATTATATCCTTTGTCAGGGCACTTGTCCAGACCCCGGTGTTCAAGCTCATTGATGTTTGACTCAACTGCACTGTGCTTGTGACGGAGTTTCTTGATGATCGGACTGCGCTCTTCCTCAGCTTCGTCCTTGTTGCATTTTCCTTTCTTTGGGACTGATTCTTTTACACCAACAGGGGCATAGCATCAAGTCCATGGCCCGCGAGCTTGGCACGAGCAAAAACACGGTAAAGACCTATCTAAAAAAGGTTGCGGCACTTCAAACAAGCACGGGTGATCTCTTGCAGCTAGATGGCCCTGTATTGGAAACCAAGTTACATGCAGGCACGCCATCGTACCCTTAATGGCGCGAGTTTGTAACTCGTGCCCAGTAAAAACAAGGCGAGGCAAGTAACAAAAGATTGCATAAATAAAATACCTCTATAGCTTCCCCTTCGTTTGCAACGAGGGATAAACAACAACTCGTTTTTAACGAGAAAGCATGAACGATAAAAAAGTACAGAATAACAACATAAAACGAGAAGCCCCAATAGCCCGAGTCTGTTCCTCGTGTCCAGACAACCGGTAAACAAAATATAAAATGAACGTGGAAAATACACATACAAATACCGAACAACGATATAGCAGCGTGCATGAAAGCTTTGGCGCAGCACAAGCTGTAACTTGCTTTGCCGGTAACGTACGTGCCACCATTAGCGACCACCGCTTCCGCGATGCCGACAACGATACCTACTACCCCGAACTGCTAAGCACCAACACCTACTACCCCTTTGGTATGGACATTAGCAGCCTTTCGGTGCAGGTTCTTTTGTTTAGCCAAACCAAAAATAGTTGTTTTATAGTAACCAATGCAAATCTTTTTTATGCATTTTTGTAACAATTTAAATGAAAAGTGTACTTATTAGCCATAATTTAAAAGAATAACATCACCATGGATTTTTTTAATATCGAAAATGTAAGTAAAAGTTTTTCAAAACATCAGGCCTTAACCGATGTTTCTATCAACATTAAGCAGGGGCAGGTATTTGGATTGCTTGGGCCTAACGGTGCAGGTAAAACTACACTTATCAGGATCATCAACCAAATTACAGCTCCCGATACCGGCAAGGTTTATTTTGAAGGCCGTCCTTTGCGCCCCAACGATATTCATCAAATTGGTTATTTGCCCGAGGAGCGTGGCTTATACAAAAAGATGAAAGTAGGAGAGCAGGCACTTTACCTTGCCCAGTTAAAAGGACTTTCACGCCGCGATGCCCTGAAAAAACTCAAATATTGGTTTGAGAAATTTGAAATTCAGGCCTGGTGGGATAAAAAACTCATGGAGCTGTCGAAAGGCATGCAGCAGAAGGTTCAGTTTATATGTACCGTGTTGCACGAGCCAAAGTTGCTCATATTTGATGAGCCATTCAGTGGTTTTGACCCCATTAATGCCAACTTGCTAAAGCACGAAATACTAAAACTCCGCGACGATGGTGCTACCATCATTTTTTCGACACACAACATGGGGTCGGTTGAAGAAACATGCGACCATATTGCTCTGATTCATAAGTCGAAAAAAATTCTCGACGGCAATATTTTTGATGTTAAAGAAAAGCATAAAACCAACACGTACGATGTGGTTTATAAAGGTGAATTTGAGGCATTGCAACGAAATCTTGGAGCTGAATATGAGATTATAACACATAACGAATCGGAAAGGGTGAACGAGCTGACCATGAAATATTTAAATAGTGACAGTCATAACGATTTGTTAATGAAGATTGCTAAAAATGCTCAAGTGGTTTCATACAGCGAACGCATACCAAGTATGAATGAAGTATTTATACAAGAAGTAGAAAGCAACAACTTAAAACCTTGAACAAAATGAATAAAACCTGGATCATATTTAAACGAGAATATCTTACAAGGGTTAAAAAGAAATCCTTTTTACTGTTAACGCTTCTTACGCCATTGCTGTTTGCAGGCATTATGTTTTTGCCCGCTTATCTTGCAAACCGCGAAAGTCAGGAGGAGCACAAAGTTGCTGTGCTTGACCGCTCAGCTCTTTTTCTGGGCGAATTGAACGACTCAAAATCAACTAACTTTCATTTTATTCAACAAGAGGAATTTGATGATGTGAAAGATAACTTAAAGGATAACGAGTATTATGCGCTGTTGGAAATTCCTGAGAATATTATATCAGCAAACAGGGTGATTGTTTACTCGCACAAACAAATCAATTTGGACGTAAAAAACCATATTGATGACGAGCTTGAAGGTAATTTAGAAAACAAAAAGCGTACAGAATTAATTGAAAGAGTTGGCGTTCCCGACCTGGAAGAACAGCTGAATAATACACGTACCAGTATATCGGTTGAAACGATAAAACTCACTGAAGACGGTAAAGGGAAAAAGGGTTCAACTGAAATTGCAATGGGCATTGGTTTTGCAGCCGGTTTTCTAATTTACATGTTTGTGTTTATTTACGGTAGCATGGTTATGCGTGGCGTTACCGAAGAGAAACAAAATCGTATTGTCGAGATAATTATTTCTTCAGCTAAACCTATTCAACTCATGATGGGAAAAATTATTGGGCTTGCTGCAGTGGGCTTAACCCAGTTTCTGATTTGGGTGATTCTGATGGGTGGTATATTTATTGGAGCCAAATCGATGTTTATTGATGAAGATGCCATGCAGCAAATGGCTCAAAGCCAAAGTGTGATGATGTCGAACAATGAAGCGACAGCACAAATAATGGAAAACATTGAGCCGGATAAAATTCAGCAGTTTTATGAGCAAATTCAGGGAATTAATTTTACTCAGATTATCTTCCTCTTCCTTGTGTATTTCTTACTGGGGTACTTGCTTTATAGCTCTCTGATGGCCGCAGTGGCTTCTGCCGTCGATTCCGAAGAAGATATGAATCAGTTTATGATCCCTATAACAGTGCCCTTAATTGCAGCTATTATTATTCTGACCAATGTGATTAAAAATCCTGAAGGGTCGCTGGCTTTTTGGGCATCGCATATACCATTTACATCACCAATTATTATGATGGTGCGTATTCCGTTTGGTGTACCATGGTACGAGATTCTTATTTCTATTGCCATTCTGGCCGCCTCAACTTTTGGCGCAATTTGGATGGCAGCAAAAATTTACCGGACCGGTATTTTAATGTATGGAAAGAAACCAAGTTGGAAAGAGCTTGGAAAATGGCTGACATACAAGAGTTAAAAAAAATATTTTAAAAAATATAAAAAGCGCGGAGGATCAAATTCTTCGCGCTTTTTGTTATGGCCTAAAATCCAAAATAGAATAATACTTCTTCATAAACATAAAGTCCATGTCGTGGTATGAGGTTTGGTTTTCCTGCCGGCCCAAGTTGTTTTGCTGTATGGAATTTTGTTCCAATTGGGGCGATTCCTTTCAAAAATGAGATATCTCCTTCGGGAAAATCAACGTGGGTGGTTCTGGGGTCAAATCCATTTTGAGAGGGCTTTTTAGGTGTGAAAAGTCGCAAATACATATCGTTCGATTTAAAAAGCATTGTAAGCGGCAGTCCTTTAGTTTCGATTGTTGCCCAATATACATTGCTGTGAAAGCCTTTAAATTCAGGATAATCCCAGTTTAGGCCTGTCATTGTATCATTGTATTTTTTATACCACAAATCATATTCAACTCCTTTTGTCCTGTTCTTCCAAACGCGATAAGGCCCTTTGCCCAGCCATTTCAGTCCGGTTACTTCTTCTTCGGGATAAGAGAATGAAACACCAATGTAATCAACTTCTTCATGACTTCTGAGATGATAGGCATATGCTAGTTTTAACCACCCGCCGGGAAGCATTCTCCATTCAACTGATTTTAGCTCGCCGTTAAACGATGCTTTTACAACGTAATGGTCTCCTTCTTCTGAATAAGTAATGGTTTGTAGTTCAGAGTTGCCGTTTATTAAAACCGGACCATTGCTTAAAGGAATCTGAAAACCATCTTTTTCAACATGATCAATCATTCCTGTTTGTAAATCAATGTATGCTTTTGTTTCGTTCGATTCTAAAACAATGAATTTATCTTTTTTATAGCCTTTTACTTCTGACGGTTCGTGTGTTTTGATAATCTCACCTGCGAGTTTATCAGGTGAAGAAATCATCCAGGTCCAGTTGTATATTATCCGTCCGTGTTGATCTTTGGCCGTCATGTAAAGAGCATCATGCCGGTGCCAGTCTTTCGGTAAATCGAGGGATAATTTTCCAGTTTGATGGGGCTCTACGTCGGGTGAGTTTATCGTTCCCCGATATGCAATGTCGTGGCCGATGTTGTTGCCGGGTTTTGGAAAATCAATCAGTTGCCATGAAAAATCAATTTTATTGAGATTCGTATGATCATATCTGTTTTCAACGGCCATTACTCCATTGAACAATTCTGTTAAATGATTCTGCTCTTTTTTGGAAATGTAAACGGGCGACCATATTTCTTTAATTGTAAAAAAACTACCTTCTTTTTCACGAAATGGACCAACAATGCCATCAGGCGCACTGTTGCCGGCTACATCAATCGCTCCGTTTCTGTCATCTCTTACAATACCCTCATCGGCATAAGCCCACAAAAAGCCACCAACTGCCAGTGGGTTGTCAATCATTTTATTCCACCAGTCTTCCAGTGCGGCACCATTTCCTCCATCATATAAACCATGAAGAAATTCGGTAGGCATAAACAAGTCGTTACCATGGAAAAAAGTTCCTGCACAACAATCAAATACTTCATAATGAGATGTGTTAATACCGCCGTGATTGTCCCATGGGTGAATGATATTCCTTTTTTGAGTGTCCCACTTTGAAAATTCTTTATCAAGTTCATTGTTCCAGCCACCTTCGTTGCCATTTGCCCATAAAATTATAGAGGGATGATTGACATCTCTTATTATAAGTTCCTTAACCAATTTTGTGCCGACACTGGTGTCATATTCATCTTGCCAGCCGGTAAGCTCATTTATAACATAAAGGCCAAGTGAATCGGTAACTTCCAGAAAATGTTTATCCGGAGGATAGTGTGACATCCTAACAGCATTCATGTTCATATCTTTTATCAAATTGACATCCATAATGCTCAATTCTTTACTTGTCGTTCTGCCCGATGTAGGCCAGAAAGAATGCCTGTTGGTGCCTCGCAGTCGGATTTTTTTGTTATTGACGTATATGCCATCTCCTTCACGGACTTCAATCGTTCGAAAACCGAATTTTTCTGTTACTTCATGTAATGATTTTGCACCATCTTTTAATGTTGCTTTCAGCTTGTATAAATTAGGGTCTTCGGCTGTCCATGGTGAAATACCTGTCACAACTGTGTTTATGGTAACTTTTTCCCTGCCTTGCTCCAGATTTATTTTAAGTGGCTTTCCAATAAGCATACCGTTGGAATCATAAATTTTTGTTTCAATGTAATAGCTTGACGAGTTGATGCCATCAGTAAATAGTTCCAGATAAAGCTCGCCTTCATGTTTGGCATCGATTGAAAGGCGGTTTATGTGGGCTTTTGGTTTTATTTCGAGCCAAACCGGGCGATATATTCCGCTAAACATCCAAAAGTCTGCCCTTCGTTCGGCAAGATTAACCGAATGATTGTCAGAAAACCGTTTTACAGTAACCTCTAAAAGATTTTTTTGGTCGAACTTCAGCAAGTTCGTTACATCGAAATTAAATTGGTAAAAACCTCCCTGATGAACATCACCTGCGATTTTGCCGTTAATTTTCACTTTGGTGTCGGTCATTACTCCTCCAAAAAATAGTTTTATGTCCTTGTTCTTCCATTCCCGGGGAGCATCAAAAGAGTATCTGTAAATTCCAATGCTGTCGGGAGCTTTCTTATCAGCCCAGTCGCTCCAGTAATGATATGTTCCAAACCCCTGCATTTCCCAATTTGAAGGAACAGGGATGGTTTTCCATTCACCAGAATTGCGGCCACCGGAAACCCTAAATTCCCAGTCCACGGTTTTATCTTTATCCGTTCCGCTTAAATACTTGATTTCTGTTTTTTGGGGAAAACTCAGTAATGAGAATAGCAATAAACCTGTAACGAGTAGTAAGAATTTCATATAGATTTTGTTAGGTGTGAAATACAGTGATTCTTAATTGTATGTAAATATATTTTTGGAAACATTAACAGGCAAGTACTTTCTATACAATGTTCGGTTTTTTTTTAAAGCACAATGTTAAATATTTTTGAAATAATTAAGTGCAGGTTAAAAACTTCAGTATAGCTTAATTTGTTTTCGTTAATATTGTTTCGATTTTTATCTCATATGTCAACAATAACGGTCAGGTATTAATTGGTGAAAACACAAATACAGGCGAACGACGTTTAATTAATCTGCCATTGTTTTGTACCTTTAACCCTGTAACCGACGATATGGTAAAACATGCCAATATGTTGTTTGAGTAAGAAAATTATTGAGGCTTGTTTGAATGATGCAACGGTTGAGGAATATGCAAAGTTGATCCCAACAAAAAAATAAAGCAAATATTATGATTAAAGGCAATGATGTTGAATATGCTGCAAAGTGTATAAAAGAAGGCGGATTGGTCGCTTTTCCTACCGAAACGGTTTACGGCCTTGGTGCCGATGCTTTTAATGCCCGTGCCGTGGCGCGGATTTTCGCGGAGAAGCAACGCCCCGAATTCGATCCACTTATTGTGCATATTTCGTCAGTTCGTCAAATCGAAGAATTGTTTCGTCAACCGGTAGATGAAAAAGTTTACCGGTTGGCCGAAGCTTTCTGGCCTGGGCCGTTAACCATTGTGTATAAGCGGAGTGATAGTGTGCCTGATATTGTAACATCAGGATTGTCGACTGTTGCAGTGCGTATGCCGTCGCATCCACTGGCTGCAAAGCTTATCGAGTTGTCGGGAAAGCCAATTGTTGCGCCTAGTGCGAACCGGTTTGGTAAGCTAAGCCCAACGCAAGCTTCTCATGTTGAGAAGCAATTAGATGGCATTGACTATTTGCTCGATGGCGGATCAACAGAATTTGGTGTTGAATCGACTGTTGTGATGATAACTCAAAATGGAGTACGTATTTTAAGACCCGGCGCTGTAACAGCTGAAGAATTGAGTACCCATGTTGATGTGCTCGATAGTGAAACTGATTACGACGATCGCGACCTGCCTTCTCCCGGTATGCTGAAAAGTCATTATGCGCCCCGTAAGCCTTTATACATTATAAATAAACCATCGGAGTTGAATTACGATGAAGGAGATGGTGTAATTATTGTGTCTGAAGAAGAACGTGGGTTGTATGAGAATGCTATTGTACGTTCATTATCTAAAACCGGAGATATACAGGAAGTTGCAGTAAATCTTTTCGCAGTTTTACATCAGATGGAAGATGATGATGACGTGAGTGATATTTATATTGAAGCGGTTAAAGAAAAAGGAATAGGAAAAGCGGTGATGGATCGCATAAAAAAAGCAGCTTATAGTTATAAAAAATAGACCGATTGTGAAGCGATTAAGTTTGGTTTTGCCCGTAGGGGTAATGTTTTTGATTGGAAGTGTATATGCGTGGAGCATGTTTGTGCCATCGCTAACCTTCGACTATGGGTTCAATGCATTTCAAACTCAATTGGTGTTTGGTACCATAATAGCCACTTTTACTTTGTCGATGTTGTTTTCAAACAGATTACAGCAATTTTTAAGTGCACGGGGAATGTATTTCATGAGTGCGTTTTTGTTTGGTGGCGGCTATTTTTTGGCATCGTTTTCAGAAGGTGATTTCTTTTTAATTTTTCTTGGAATCGGACTCATGAGTGGTGTAGGTACCGGTTTAGGTTACATGACATCAATAGCTTTGCCCGTAAAGTGGTTTCCTGAAAATAAGGGGTTTATAACCGGACTGGCAGCATCGGGATTTGCTGCGGGGTCAATCGGACTAACATTTTGGGCCGGCTGGTTGCTCAATAATGGTATCGGTGTTTTTGCTGTTTTTCGTTTAATTGGTTTGATTTACGGTGCCATTATTTTGGTATTAGCGTTGTTTTTACCTCGAAATTCGAGCAGGATTTTAGCAACAATTAAGCCTTTAAAATTAAACCACTCTTTATGGTTATTCGTATCCATGTTTTTTGGGACCTTTGCCGGATTGCTGGTTATTGGCAACATTAAATTAATTGGTGCGGGTCGTTTTACCGAAGATCAATTGTCGATGGCTATTGTCGTTTTTTCGGTTTCAAATTTGTCGGGGCGTTTATTCTGGGGCTGGCTTAGCGATAAAAAGAAAGTAATGCTTTTGTTAACGATTGCATTGTTAATGCAGGGCTTTGGAACGCTTATGGTTGGCATTATGGAATGGCCTCTTATTCTGTTTATGATATTTGTTTTATTTATTGGAGCAGGGTTTGGAGCCAATTTCGTACTTTTCGCTCATGAAACAGCCCGTGTATTTGGGGTTTCAAACCTAAGCCGTATTTATCCATTCGTTTTTCTGGGATACGGGTTAGCCGGAATTGTGGGTCCTGTAACCGGTGGGGCACTTTTTGACACACTGGGAAATTTTGAAGTTGCTTCTGTTATTTCCTTTGTAGTTAGTTTGATGGGAATACTTGCTTTTGAGATTCATCGTAAAAGGACAAAGAATATAAAACTCCAGTGACAAATGAAGCGATTAGGAGAAAGAATAAAACAAAAACGGAATTTTTTGAGAATTCCGATGGGCGAACTTGCCCGGCGTGCAGGGATTAGTGCCAGTGCCTTATCTCAAATTGAAAAGGCTAAAGCATTTCCATCAATCGTTACGCTGAAAAATATTGCCGATAAGCTTAATACAACTGTTGGCGACTTGATTGGCGAAAATGAAGAGTTGTCGAAAAATCCTCTCGTTAAGTCCGGAGATGAAAAATTTGTTGAAAAAAATAAATCGGGAAGCGAGTTATTTCTGATGTCTCATCACGATATCTACAAGCAAATGGAGACATTTTCTGTCAGGTTTAAAGAAAAATCAGATATTGAAGATTTTTTTGGAAATCATAAAGGACAGGCATTCTGTTATGCCGAAAGTGGTAAATTTTTATTTAATTTAGATGGCAAACTTTATAAACTGGAATCCGGCGATAGTTTTTACTTCAATACCGTATTGTCTTTTTCGGCTCATTTATCAGAAGGTGAATCGGGTAAGCTGATTTGGATTGTGACTCCGCCGGTGGGTAACTACAAGGAGTAACATATTGATGACATCTAAAACAACAAATTATCTGCAACAACATCTGCAATCAGACCTTAAGGCTGATAATTATAACGACTGTGTTGAAAAACTGTATCGCTCTCAACTTGATTCATGGCCTTTGGCTGCTGGAAATTACCTGAAACTAAATGAAACACTAAAGCGGACTTTACAATTTGGAAACTTTAGTATTGATATTCAGCATAACCCCGGGCGCCTGCGCAGCACTTGTGCCAGCACACATGAGAAAGCCATTAAAGAACGGCCGTGCTTTTTGTGTGTAGAGAATTTACCTGCCGAACAAAAAGGATTTGTGATGCTGGATAAGTACCTCGTTTTAGTGAACCCGTATCCCATTTTCAAACAGCATCTTACCATCTCCGACCTCAATCATACCGGACAGTTAATACAAAACCGTGTTGCTGACATGCTTAAAATGGCAGAAAAGTTAAACAATTTCACCTTGTTTTATAACGGCCCCGATTGTGGGGCTTCAGCTCCCGACCATAATCATTTTCAGGCTGTGCCTAAACAAACATTGCCTGCTGACCGGGAATATGAACAGTTGCTGGACAACAATGCCAGATGCCTGAAACAGGAAAAAAAAGGCTCTGTCTTTATGGTTGACAGTTTCCTCAGGGAATGCGTGGTTTTTGAATCAGATAATCTCGATTGG
>JAQIDF010000235.1 GCA_027858145.1 Prolixibacteraceae bacterium
AGATCGGTTTATAGAAGTATTAATGGAACTCGGCTACAGAGTAAAAAAGAAGAAAAACTATATAAGGACGACATATTCAGTAGCATCAAAATATAAGAATTTAATAGAAGGTCTATCAATAAATAATAAGAACAGAATATGGCAAAGTGATATTACCTACTATTATGTAGGCAATAGGTTTTATTATTTGGTCTTTATTCTTGATGTTTATACTAAAGTCATTTTAGCATATAGAGCAAGTGATAATTTACGAGCAGAGGCTAATATTATAGCTCTAAAAATGGCTTTAGCTGCGCAAGGACTTTCACTAGAAGGTTTAATACATCATTCTGATAGAGGAAGTCAATATATTGAAAAGAACTATATAAGCTTATTAGAAAAGAACTTTATTCAAATAAGTATGGGAAATAAAGCTCAAGAAAATGCCTATGCTGAGCGAGTAAATGGAATAATTAAGAATGAATGCCTAAAATATAGAAATATAGAATCATTTATAAACCTCAAAAGAGAACTTAAGAAATCTGTTATTCATTATAATAACAAAAGAAAACATAGAAGTTTACCGAATTGGATGACTCCAATGGAATTTGATAATTATTTAATTAATTTAGAGCATGATAAAAAACCTATAATCACTATTTTTAATCATAACAATAACTAATGAAAATGGTCAACGTATTTTAGGGAAGGACAGATTCAGGGTAAAGACAAATATATAAATTGGCTGCCCTCCAAATATGCCAATATATAGTCCTCCCCATGTTAAGCGTGAGTTAGTTTAATTTTTGTGTTTTGTATGTTTTTTTAGTTCATAATTTCTGTATGCCTTTACTTTTGTTTTACCGTTGCCCCCACTTAATGAGAGATTTATTCTAATCTGATTTGGCTTCTAGTTTTAAGTAGTCGTTTTATAAGTTCTCCATCAACATTTCCATATTTAAGGAAAGCAAGAAGTTCAGTCCAAAGATGTTTGATAGTGATTTTCTTTCTAAGATAGTTTTTCAACTTTTGTCCTAGAACTACCAACTGATTTATTATATGTGCTATCTGTAAAGCTTGATAATAATTTTTTGTAGCCTTTAAACTTACTTCTGAGTATTTGTGTTTTAATTCATACCCACCGTTCTTTTGGTCATTAAAACCTTCATTCTCAATTTTCCATCTTAAGCGTCCAGAAAAACTTATTTGGGATACTGTTTTTTTGCTAAAATTTAGAGATGTAACCAAAACATATTTCTTGTTATTTTCTTTTGTTTTTATCCAATTAAGAATATGACCTTTGTAGTTTATTTCTGTTATCCATCTGTGGATAGTCTGTTTAGTTTCTTTGTTCTTGATTGTGGCAATTTTTAATTCATTTTCTTTCTGTAAAGGAAGTAATGATTCAACTTCTTCCCAAACAGAGCGTAGATTGCCATCTTTTAGTGTAATAATATATTCCCAACTATTTTGTTCACATATTTCAAAAACCGTTTTGTTTGGATAAAGTCCATCTCCTACAATGCAAATTGGTAAGCGTGGGAAAGCTTTTTTTAGCTTTACTGATAATCGATTAAAGGCTTTTAACTCGCAATCTTGCTTATCGTATTCCAAACTACCATTTTCTATCCACTCTGTTCCAAGTGATATTGATAATCCATTCGGTAAAACTAATTTCGCTTCTAATACATTATGAAACCAAGTTTGCTTCCCTCCTTTGGAAGTTCTTGTTAAGCATTTATCACAATGTTTTTCAGTATAACTGTTTACTCCAGTGCCGTCAATAGCTACTACAAAATACTTTCCTAGTAATCGCCATTGATGAAGTGCTTTTTTCTCAATGAGTTCTCGAACCATTGAGGTTTTGAATTCCTCTAATGCTTCAGAGGACAATACTCTAAACAAATCATTTATTGTATCTTGATGTGGTAATCGCATTCCAAATAGTTTTTCATAGTTCGAAAGAAATTCTTTATCTAATCTATTATTGTTAAAGGAATTTCTGGAACCTTGCTTGAAAAGAAACAGACTTATTGCCCCAAAAAGTAATTCTGAAATTTCATAATTTCTCTTTTTTCGACAGTCTTCTATCTTTTGTAATTGGAACCTAAAACGTGGAAAGAAATGACTTATAGTTTTAGGAATGGAATTTGCCAAATTCTGAATAATGTTTTTTACGCTTTCTTGTGGCTTTTCTGTATCTTCGTGACTTAAGGAAATAGAGTGTGTCATTGATGCCTTATATTTGTTTTTCGCAAAATTAATATAAAACTCTATTTCCTCTTTTTTTGCCTTTTCTGAGTTAACCCGAAAAATATTTTCTAACTCTTGCATAAATCATTGTTTTTTATGAATTTAAACTTGGCTCTGAATCGCTGGCGATTCACAGCGATTCAGGGTAAAGACAAATATATAAATTGGCTGCCCTCCAAATATGCCAATATATAGTCCTCCCCATGTTAAACTTGA
>JAQIDF010000284.1 GCA_027858145.1 Prolixibacteraceae bacterium
GGTCTCGCCATAACCTTTTGCTACAATTCTTGAACGTGGCACTCCCTGGCTTACAATGTATGCCACCGCCGATTCAGATCGTCGCTGGCTTAAAACCAGGTTATAACTATCGGAACCACGGCTATCAGTATGTGAGCCAAGCTCAATGACCAATGTTGGGTTTTCTTTTAATATTGAAACCAGTTTATCCAGTTCGATTTCCGATTGGGGCAAAATACCCCATTTATTTAAATCGTAATAAATATTTTCAAGCACAAAAGTCCGGTTTATTTCACGTTTCATTAATAATATCGTATCGCGCTTCATCCCGTCAAATTCAGGACTTATGCGTTTTAATTGGTTCAGATAACCATCAGCCCGTGTATCAAGAATAATCTGAGATTCGTCTTCAATACGCGTATAAAACAAGGCATTTTCACCTAAATTTACCTTTGTTTTTTGATTCATTGTAATGCTTACTTCCTCAACGGGGGAGCGTGTATCTTGATCGAGCACAACAACTTCAAGTTCTTTTGCCGGGCTCAGTTTTAAAAGCGCATAATTATCATCTCCTACTTCGCTCTCAACACTCGTATAATATTGTTTCGAGGCCGTAAACTTGTAGCAGCCGGGCTGTAAATCATCAAATATGAATTCGCCGTTTTGGTTACTTAAGCTTTCAGCAATGATGTTGTTTTTGCAATCTTTCAATTCAATTTTTGCACCGGGGATAACGTCACTGGTCAATTTATCAATCACTTTACCACTAAGTGCAATTAGCTTTTGGGTCATTGTTATTCGGAATATATTGTCATTTGCATCGTATCCGGGACGATTTGAAACAAAATAGCCCAATTCATTATTTTCATGTAATATTAATCCAAAATCATCGGAAGGTGAGTTTAATTGTTCAATGGGCAACACCTCTGAAAAAACGTTTTCGTTAAGCCGGCTGTAGTATAAATCAAGTCCGCCTTTACCTTGCTCTCTGTCAGAAGCAAATATTAGAAGTCCGCTTTTGTGATAAAAAGGAAACATTTCTTTCGCCTTGCTATTAATTTGCTCACCAATATTTATTGGCTCACCCCAACTCCCATTTTCACGAACAGCCATGTAAATATCGGTATTACCATAATTATTATCGGGGATGTCGGATGTAAAAAACAAGGTGTCGCCACTTGTAGTAACTGTTGGATGGCCGACCGAATAAACGGGATCATTAAACGGCATTTCTTCTTCTATTACCCATTCCCCATCTGCCAATTCAGCCACCACCATTCGCAATCGCATGCGGTTCCGCTTCACAATAAGGCCATCTTCTTCAACCTCAACATTAATAAAATTACTGAGCGTAAGAAACAGTTCACCAGTTTTTTGGGAATAAGCAGCGGGACCTTCATGAAAAGGGGTATCAAAATCATCAATTTCAGTGCGTTCATCCGAGAGCAAGTTTCCATTCTTATCAACCGGGGTACTAAGCTGATTATAAAAAACCTTATCGACCCGCCCGGCAATAGCCTTCCTTAAATCCCTGTCGGAAAAAGCAGTGTACCAAAGTTTATCATTAATAAAAGTCGGTCCCATTTCACTGGCATCGGTATTAATTCCGGTATAATTTACTTCAATCTCTACATTCTGAAAAAAACTATTTTCGATATGCTGAGCGTGAGTTGATTTCAATGTAGTTACCGTGATTAACAATAAAGTATAAAAGCAGAATCTTAACATAAGATGAAATTTTACGTTTTTGAAAAATTATATTTTAAAAATATCTAGGAGATACAATTCTCTGTTTAACCAACCGCAATTCAAAAGAAACCATTAATTCATGCGTATTAAAATGTAAGCCCTGAAGCTGTGAGATAGAATAATCGTAGGCATAGCCAATCCTTAGCCTGTCGTGAAACACCCACTGGGCAATAATACCCACAGCGTCGCCAGTACGGTACATCCCTCCTAACCAAAACTTCTCATTAAATAAAAAATTAGCTGATATATCTGCTTCAACAGGTGCACCCATTGTAGCTTTTAGTAAAAATGTGGGTTTAAACTTGATATACCTATTTACATCAAACACATAACCTGCTATAAAAAAGAAATGCCTGAATTCAGCAAAAGCAGAATAATTTGTATAACTATCATCTATTTGGTTATTAATTAATTTTGGAGATGAGATGCCTACATAAAATCGTTCGTTATCAAGCAAAATACCTACACCAAAATTTGGCAGTAAACGTCTTTTTATCGCACCCTGGAACAAGGGATCTGGTTCATCATCGGGATAAAGTGTATGCGCATTCAAATTATGAGACAGACTGGTAAAACCAGCCTTAAGCCCCATTCTTAATTTTGTTCTGTTATTAAAACCAATTACATATGAATAATCGCCAAATAACCCTAAACGATTGGTATATCCAATTTTATCATGAACCAAATTAATTCCATAACCAAATTTGTAACTTCGTGTTGGAGCCTGAAATGAAAAGGTATTGGTAACCGGTGCACCATCTATGCCTATCCACTGCAAACGGCTTAATACCAAAAATCCAAATGACTCCCAGCTTCCGGCATATGCCGGATTAATTGTTTGGGTATTAAACATGTATTGTGTGTACATTGGGTCTTGCTGACCAAACCCCAAACGTGGAATGGTTATTAACATGATTAAGAAAACAGATATCGCTATTTTCTTAATCATGTTCTTTATTTGAATTCTATAATTTATCATCGTTTTATGCTTTGAGTTCATTATTTGATTATCACAAGAAATTATCGATTAAGAAATATTGAACCCGTTTTAGGTTTCTGAATATCATCGATCCTTAAAATGTAAAAGTAGGTACCCACAGGCAGCAAGTCATTTGATAAATCAAAGGTGTTCTGTGAATAGCCATCCCACCATGCATCCTGATCGCCCCACATTTCAATATTACCGTAATTCTCTTTACTGTATACCATATTTCCCCACCGGTTAAATATCTCAATTTTGGCATCGGGATAACGGTCAATACATGTTATGCGGAAATAATCTCCCACGCCATCGCCATTGGGCGAGAAGCCATCGGGGATGATCATTTCACAATTATCAATAATCTCAATTGTAATTACAGCGTTGTCGCAATTATCCGGATTTGCCCTTTCACATATCCGGTAAGTAATTTGATAGATTCCGGTAGGCACGGTTCCTGATATAATAACTTCACCGGTATTTTCAGCGAGACTAATATCAGAATTGCCCGCTTCATTAGTGATTGTTACCTCAACATCGGTTAATGTTGCAACATATCCATTAAGTGAGTCGTTCTCGAGTATGTTGAATATTGCCGTTCCTTCGAAGAAATAATCAATATGGCTATAGTCGTCGTTAGCCACAATTTCAATACCTTCCCCCACATCAATAAGAGCAGGACTATCAACCACTATCGTATCGCGATTATCTCCTGAAGTAACAGCATAATTAGCAACCACACTACCTTCTTCGGCATTTTCGTTCAATAATGCCGATACCTGTACCACTTTAGACTGTCCTTCATTTAAATTACCAATGAGCCATTCTACAATATAATCGTCAATAAGTTGACCTCCATCTGATGCCGAAACAAAAGTAAGTTCATCCGGTAAATTGTCGAGTATTAATACATTGTGAGCCTCATCCGATCCGATATTTGATACTTCAATAATGTACTCAATGGTATCACCAATTTGAGCCTGAGAGCTTGTTGTAGTTTTTGAAACGAATAATTCAGGGTCATTATTTACGGTTTCAGATATTACCTCAACCGCGGTTGTATCGCTGCTATTCGGGTCTTCGGTATAATTGTCAGATAACCAAGCCACATTATAAATCAACGTTCCATTCTCCGTTTCTTCATCTACTTTTACTGTAACCATCAAGTCAATTAGCTCGCCGGCTTTAATTTCCGGGATATCCCACTTTATAACCCCGTCGGTATTCAATGCCTCATGTGAAGCTGAAATAAATGCAACATTACCCTGTAATGTATCTTCAACATGTATATCGTACAAATCCATGTCTCCATTATTGAGTATCGAAACAATATAATCGATCTCATCACCGGCAAATACTGCGGTATCGGATGCGGTTTTTGTTATAAGCAATTCGTAATTGTAACCTACCACTACAATACTGGTATCTGTGCCTTCGGGCTCTTCACTTTCGGGCTTATAAGTAAAAGCAATATTCCTGATAGATGAATCTGTTTCAACATCGTTATTTACTGCTACTTCAAGAGAGAGCCTTAATGTAGTGTTGGCAACTATTGAATCAACATCCCAGAATATAAACCCATCAAAAAAATACCCGCCATTATTGGCATTTACAAAGCTCAGTTCATCGGGCAATTCATCAACAACCTGAATATTATGTGCGTTGCTAGGCCCGTAATTGCTTACATCAATAAAATAAGTCAAACTATCGCC
>JAQIDF010000340.1 GCA_027858145.1 Prolixibacteraceae bacterium
GGAAATCGCTGGGCGTTTATCCATACGGATACTCTTCGTTTAAATATAATCTGACACCTTATTTGGATTTTGATAAAGAAAATGTTATCGCTGTGCGGGTTGATAATTCTCAACAGTTAAATTGCCGCTGGTTTACTGGTTCAGGAATTTATCGTCATGTTTGGATGCTGGTAACAGAACCTGTGCATATTGCTCATTGGGGGGTTGACATAACTACGCCTGAAGTATCTTCAAAAAAGGCAAATGTACAGTTGAAAACAAGGGTGAAAAACGAAACCGATCAAGCCCAAAACATAGTTTTAAAAACCCTTATTTGGGATAAGAATTCAACAAGTGTTGGGAATGGACAAGTGGAAGTGGAACTTGCCCCAAATAGTGAGAAAGAAATTAATCAAAGCATTGATGTATTGAATCCTTTTCTATGGTCGCCTGATACGCCAGACCTATACCAGGCACAGATACAAGTTGTGAGCGACAATGAAGTAATTGACAACACAAAAACTCCATTTGGCGTTCGCTCCATAGCATTTTCAGCCGAAGATGGGTTTCTGTTAAATAGCGAAAAAATAATACTTAATGGTGGTTGTGTACATCATGATAATGGCATTTTGGGCGCAGCAGCATTTGATCGCGCCGAACAAAGGAGAGTTGAATTGCTCAAATCTGCCGGGTTCAATGCGGTTAGAACTGCGCACAACATTCCTTCTGAGGCTTTTTTAAACGCATGTGATGAATTAGGTTTGTTGGTTATAGATGAAGCTTTTGATGGTTGGAGAGCTAAAAAGACTCCTTTTGATTACGGTTTGTATTTTGACAAATGGTCGAAAAATGACCTGAAAGCGATGGTGCTTCGCGACCGTAACCATCCTTCCATAATAATGTGGAGCATTGGCAATGAGGTAATTGAAAGGAAAGAGCCGGAAGCGGTTGAAATTGCAAAAATGATGGCTGAAGAAATCAAAAAAATAGACACCACTCGCCCTGTAACTTCGGCGATGACTACCTGGGACAACGAATGGGAAATATTTGATCCGCTAATGGAAGCTCATGATGTATGTGGGTATAATTATCAATTGCATCGTGCACCGGCCGATCACGAAAGGGTACCTTCAAGAATTATTGTCAACACAGAATCTTACCCGGCCAATGCATTTAATATTTGGAAGTTGGTAAGTGAAAACGACTATATCCTGGGTGATTTTGTTTGGACAGCTATGGATTATTTGGGTGAATCTGGTATTGGTGCCTATTATTACCCCGGTGAAAATGCTGGCGAACATTGGCAAAGTGAACGTTATCCCTGGCATGGGGCTTATTGTGGCGATATTGACCTTACAGGCTGGAGAAAGCCCATATCGCATTATCGAAGCATGTTGTATAACGATAATGAGAAATTATACATGGCTGTTAAGGAACCAAATCCTGAAAATGGCACGATTAAAACAACCGGATGGGCCGTATGGCCAACGTGGGAAAGCTGGACATGGCCCGGATTTGAAGGAAAGGACATTGAGGTTGAGGTATATTCCAAATATACAAAAGTGAGGCTTTATCTTAACCATAAACTTATCGGTGAAAAGCCCACAACCAAAGAACAGGAATTTAAAGCTATGTTTAAAGTACCCTATTCTCCTGGTGAACTGAGAGCTGTAGCTGTAGAAAATGATAAAGAAATAGAATCAACCATACTGCAAACTTCCGCCGATCCGGAAAAAATAAAACTCACTGCCGATCGAAAGGAAATAGTGGCGAATGAACAGGATTTGTCTTTTGTTACTGTTGAAATAACTGATAAAGATGATATAATGCAGCCAAATGCCGAAAACCTGTTGCAATTTAAAGTTGAAGGGCCCGGTACTATTGTAGGGGTAGGCAATGCCAATTTGAACGACAACAAACAATACACAGGCAATACATGTAAGGCATGGAAAGGACGTGCGCTTGTTGTAATCAGGAGTACCGACAAGATTGGGGATATTAAACTTACGGTTAATGCTCCAAATTTATCTGAATCTAATCTAATCATTGAGAATAAAATACTAAAGCCGGTAAAATAAAATATGGTTATGACCATTAAGATGTGCTAAATGAAT
>JAQIDF010000448.1 GCA_027858145.1 Prolixibacteraceae bacterium
TTTACATCAACCCATTGTGTAAAGCCATTTATTTCGAGGCGGTCGAGCATGTACTCAACGCGCTCGGTAAATGCCTGATTATATGTTATAAAAACTGATTTCATTTTTCTTTAATTTTAGTTGTCCATAAATACAAATTTCTGGCGCACGGCCATTTTCTTGTCGCGTTCTCCTTTACGGGCCATAAGTGCATATATAACCGGTACTAATACCATTGTAACCAGGGTAGAGAAAACCAGTCCGCCAATTACAGATATACCCATCGGGCTCCATATTTCAGAACCTTCGCCGGTGCTGAGCGCCATAGGCAGCATACCAAGCATGGTGGTTAAGGCTGTCATGAGCACCGGGCGCAACCTCGATTTACCCGACTCGATAATGGCTTTGTTGAGTTCGATGCCACGGTCGCGCATCAGGTTAATGTAATCGACCAGTACAATGCCGTTTTTCACCACAATACCTACCAGCAATACTGCTCCCAGGGCCGCGATAATACTTAGGTTGGTGCCGGTGATAGCGAGTGTGAAAATGATACCGGGTATAATAAAGAAGATTGATGACATGATGATAAATGGCATCTTGAACGATTCAAACTGGCTGGCCATTACAATGAACACCAACAAGATTGAAAGGAGGGCCAATAGTCCCAGATCCATAAAAGAATCGTTCATGTCTTCATAGGCACCGCCGATTTCAACATTAATGCCCTGTGGTACATTCATGTCATCAAGTTCAGCCTGCATTGAGGTAGCCAGTTGTCCCATCGAAATTTTGTACGGAACAGCTGTAACATTTACAACACGTTGTTTCCGTGAGCGTTCGATACTTGGCGGGGTCATTGTTTCCACAATATTTCCCAGCTCTTTCAGGCGAATTCCATTACCACTTGGTGTCATAATCAGAATATTCTCGAGGTCGGTTATAGAGTTACGTTGTTCTTCTTCAAACTTAACAACCACATCGTATTCATTACCAAATTGTCTGAAACGAGTGGCAGTAAGACCCTCTACGCGGTTTCTGATCATGGATGAAACCTGTGCGGTTGAGAGCCCGTGAAGTGCCAGTTTTTCACGATCAAGGTCAACGGTAAGTTCCGGCTTAAATTTTTCGCGACTTACCTGAACCTCCCGTGCTCCCGGGATTTTCTCAACACGATCTTTAATGGCATTGGCAAAATCTGTTGTGGTGTTGAAATCGTATCCATAAAGTGATATCTGAACATTTTGTTCTCCTCCCATACCTGAATTTGTTTGCGTTGAAACGCTGAAACTATTTATTTCAGGTATCTCGTTGAGGTATTTTCTGAATGTTTCAGCAACTTCCCAAACAGAGCGGGTACGTGTTTTGGGCTTGGTAAGCGAAAGCCTGTAATTGATAATATGCGAACCTGATGATTGGAAGATTGAATTAACGGTTCCTCTGTCATCAGAGCCGGTTGATGCCGAGTAAAGTTCAGCTTCAGGGATATTCCCGCGTACAAAATCTTCGATTTGCGTTGCAATTTTAGATGATTCTTCAAAGCGAGTACCTGTTTGCAGCTCAATTTCGGCTGAAATACTACTTGAATCGGTTTCGGGAATGAACTCCGTACCAATGTTTCCGGCAAAGAAAAATGATACAACAAACAATGTAACCGATACAAGAATTACGATCAGTTTGTTGTTGAGGGCAACTTTTAGCGACTTGCCATAAAATTTGTCAAGCCAGTCGAGACCAGGCTTAATGGTTCGGTCGTAGCTGAATTTGCCGGGTTTCTTTGTGTCCTTTCTTAGTTTTAATAGCTTCGAACTAAGCATTGGTGTTAACGAGATAGCCGCAATGGTTGATGTTACAACCGTAATGGTAACAATCCAACCAAGCTGTCGGAACAGTACGCCTGTCATACCGCCGACCAGTGTGAGAGGGAAGAAAACGGCCACAACTGTTAGTGTAGTTACGATTACAGCCAGCCATACTTCGTTGGTTGCATAAATAGCGGCTTCGCGCGGACTACTTCCCCTTTCAATGTGTTTGGTAATGTTTTCGAGCACAACAATGGCATCGTCAACCACCATACCAATTGCAATTGCAAGCGACGAGAGTGAAATAATGTTGATGGAGCTGCCTGTTACGTATAGGTATATAAACGATACAATAAGGGCGATAGGAATGGTTAACACAATAATGAATGTTGCCCTCCAGCGGCCCAGGAAGAAAAGTACAACCAGGGTAACAAAGATTAATGCAAACAGCAATGTTGTTGCCAGGTTGTTTATCGAACCTTTAATAAATTCAGATGAATCAAAAATGGTTTCAATTTTAACATCATCCGGAAGGTTCTTTTCAAGTTTTTTCAATTCTTGTTTTACATCTCTGGCAATTTTAACCGTGTTTCCGCCCGATTGTTTCATCACAAACATGCGGGCACCGGTTTTACCGTTGATTTTTTCCTCGATATTCATGTCGCGCATGCCGTCGATGACTGTCGCAACATTTTTTAAGAGAATGGTTGAACCATTAAAATTGCCAACAACAAGGTTACCAATTTCGTGGCTGTCGTCGAACTCACCTTTAACGCGGAGGGGGTATTCAAGTTTACCCATTTCGATGCTTCCCGAAGGCATGTTGAGGTTTTCAGAAGCCAGCACATTACCAATTTGTTCAACAGTGATGTTGTAGGCTTCCATTTTTACGGGATCTACTTCAATGGTAATTTCCCGCACCGGGGCACCCGACAAACCAATCGATCCGATACCTTCTATTTTGTTGAGCGGGGTAACCACTTTTTCATCAATAATTTCTTCGAGGCCTTCGAGGCTTTCATCGGCCGTAACTGCATAAAACAGAATCGGCATCATGCTCGAATTAAATTTAAAGATGGTAGGATCTTCTGCATCTTCGGGTAAAAACCCCTCTATAAACGATAAAGCATCGCGTATGTCGTTTGCCGCTTCATCGAGGTCGGTTTCCCACTCAAATTCAACTGTTACCAGTGAAACATTGTCGCGCGATACCGAAGAAATTTCTTTCATGTCGCTTACCGACGAAAGGGCGTCTTCAATGGGTTTTGTAAGGTTCGTTTCAATATCGGCGGCATTGGCGCCACCATATTGCGTGTAAATTGTTATGGCCGGTATCTCCATTTCGGGATACAAGTCGACGGGAACCTGCACGAGCGAATAAATCCCGAAGATCATTACACCAACGAAAATCAGCATCGTGGTGATCGGCCGTTTTACTGCGTCTTTATATATACTCATTGTTCTTCTCTCTTTTACTTAGTTTTTTTTACTTCCACTTTGTCGTTATCCATTAAAACCGCCTGACCTGCAACAATAAGTTGCTGTCCGTTTTTAATTTCATCTGAGATGATTTCAAGTTTGTCGTCAAAACGTTTACCAAGTTGTACGTTTATGCGTTTAGCCGTACCATTTTTATTGATAAACACGTGACGATTGTTTGTTCCTTCTTGTTGAAGTACGGCAATTGCCGGAACAACAATGGTTTCAACTTTTTCAATTACAATTGATACGCGGGTAAACATTCCCGGGCGTAGTTTCTGATTGTAATTAGGCACTTTAATTTCGATGTTGAAAGAGCGTGTTAGCGGATCAATAGTAGGGAAGATGTTCATTATAATTCCGCTAAAAACTTCATCGGGATATACGTTGCTGTATAATTTTACTTTTTGACTATTTGATAATTTGTTGAAGAATTGTTCTGAAATGTTTAACGTAGCCTTGAGTACTGATATTTGCTCAAGTGTTACAATTGCAGCTTTGCCGGCCTGTGTGTTGGGTGATCCGTTGAAAATTTCACCATTTTCGAAATATTTAGCCGTAATTACTCCGTCGAAAGATGCAGTAATGGATGTATTTTCTTCCAGAAACTCGATATTCGATTTTGTTACTTCGTACTGCGATTCAACCTGGTCGTATTGTTGTTGGGCAATACTTTCTGTTTCCAGAAGTTGTTTCATTCGCTGGTATTCCTTTTCAATGTTTTTTAGTTGAATTTTTGCTTGCTCCAATTGGGTTTTATCCATTTGAATAATAAGCTGGCCTTTCTTAACGAAGTCGCCTACTTCAACCAAAATTTTGGTGATTTTTCCGGGATTTGCCGGCGCAACAAAAAGCTTCTCGTAGGGTTCGAGGTTTGCTGAATATTCTGTTGTTCTCTCGATAATGGTTTTTTCTAATTTTTGAACCTTAACGGGGTAAATTCTTTCAGCAACGGTTGTTGCTGTTGTGTCTTCCGCTTTGTTTCCGGGCTTTTGGCCACACGCTGCAAACAGGAGGCCAATAATTACAAAAGTGATAATTCGTTTCATTATGATTGTTTTTTTGAGTTTCTTATAATTGATTGTATAATTTATCGATGGCAACCTTTGCTTGCAGCAGGGTCATTAACGATTGTATATAGTTTGATTCAGCTTCAAGATAGTTGCTGTTTGTTTGCGTTAGTTCAAGGCTCGATACCATGCCTTGTTCATATTTTCGTTCAATATTTTCATATACACGATTTGCTATTTTCACGTTTTCTTCCTGGGCTTCGTAGTTCTCGATTGCACTTTTCAAGTCGGACAAAAGCTGGTCTTGTTGTATCTCAAGTTGCTCTTTCAGCATTTCCTGATTGATTCGTGCTTTGTCGAGCTCTATCCTGGCCTGGGTAACCTTGTGTTTCCGGCTTCCGCTTGAGAATATCGGTACACTGAGGCTAACACCGGCCATGTGGTTTGGTGTCATGTCGAAACCGGTTGTCAGCAGTTTTTGGTTATAAGTGTAGAATCCTGATATGGTTGGTGCGTAACTCCATTTTTCCATTTCGAGCATTTTCTCGGTAAGTTCCGATTGGGTGCTTGTGAGCTGATAAGTGATGTTGTTGGTAACATCAAATGTATTGCTTGCTTTTAGTGGGTTGAGCTCGTTTGTTACATCATCGAGGTTGTTTGTGAGTTTCAGTTCATTTGATGATTGAAGCCCCAGCTGGAATTTCAACATGCTGTAGGTCATTGAAAGGCCACGCTGCATCGATCTCAGGTTGTTTTCGAGCATGGTAACCTGGATGCTGATTTGATCAACATCGGTTTGTTCGGCCATGCCGGTTTTATACATCATTGCGGTGTGCTTTTTTACAGCATTGAGGTTGTCAATAGAAGCTTCCAACGTTTCGATCGACTGTTGGGTAACCAAGGCCATGAGGTAACTATTGGTAACCGATTCTTTAATGTCGAGCACCGAGTTTTCGAATCCTTGTTCGGCTATCTTCGTACCCAGCTTGGCTACTTTAATACCGGCCCAATACTGTCCACTGAAAATAAGCTGTCCCAACTGAACGGCAGCAGTAGATGCATCGGTCATTTTAATGGTAGATGCCGGCATCATTGATGATATCTGTTGTTCAAAAAAGCTTCCGGCCTGGTAGATTTGCAAATCCTGCTGAGTGACAGTGGGATATTGAGCACTGGTTTTGTTCCATGCATCTGCCATTTGATCAGGACTGGGGGTGAAATCTCCACCTCCCATTGAAAAGCCGAACTCTATTTCGTAACCAAAGTAAGTCATCCAGTCGAGCGTAGCGTCAATTTGGGGCAACCCCTGGGCTATTGTCTCTTTAACCTTTGCCTCCGATGAGGAGATATCAAGGCGGGCATTTTCAAGTGTTTTGTTGTGCTCCACGGCATAAGCCTGCGCCTCGTTGAGTGATAATTTAACTACTTCCTGTCCGTGTAGGGTTGCACCGAGCAGTAGGAGTGTTAATGTTAAGAGTTTGTACTTCATCGCTATTTGTTTTATTTAAACTTTAATTATTTTCTAAGTTTTCGTATTTCTGCATGAATTTCTCAATTAAATCCTGCCCTTTTTCGGTGCATAATCCCCTTAGATAGGGCAAATGAACCGATATCCAAATCTTTTTATGATCACATTTGTTAATAAAATCCTTTTCTTCTTCCAGTTTATGAAAAAAGTCCATTATGTGATGAATAAACCGGTTGGCAATATCAATATCAATTTCTTTTCTGAAGGTGCCTTCATTCATTCCCCGTTTTAAGATGGTATAGGTCACTTCATAGTTTCTGAAATTCTCATTTTTTATAACTGCCTGAAAAATTTGAGAATGGTATTTTTTCATGTCACTAAAAAAAACCGTATTAATTTTCTGGAGTTTTTGTTGGTTGTGTTCGCCAAATGAAAAGAGTGCATCAATCACATTGTCAGCATTTTGTATAATGTTGATAATTTCCTTTTTGTGTTTGCTGAGTTCTTCGGTTAAATAGTTATACAGCAGGTCGTTTTTGTCTTTAAAGTTTTCATAAATGGTACGTTTTGATATACCCAAATGCTGTGCAATCGTATCCATGGTAATCTGCCTGACTCCATTTTTGATAAACAGGTCGCCTGCCACATTTAATATCTTATCTCTTATTTCCATAATTGCATATTATAACGCAAAAGTAGAAAACTTTGTTCATTGAAAAAGTTTTCAGATGCGAAATACGTAAAAAAATCGGTAAACGGCATGTAACTTAGGGTGAAATTAACACAGGGTATTAATGATAAGGAAAAAGAAGCATGGTTGTAATGATTTTTTATTTGTAGCTGTTAATGGTTTCATTAATTTTGCAGGTCTAAAAAATCATAAATAAAATGGCACAGAAACCATCGATACCAAAGGGCACCCGCGATTTTTTGCCCGATTTGACAGCAAAACGTAATTACATTTTCAGTACCATAAAAAGTGTTTTTGAATTATATGGCTTTCAGCCTATCGAAACGCCTGCCATGGAGAACCTGTCAACCTTGATGGGGAAGTATGGAGAGGAAGGGGATAAATTACTGTTTAAAATATTGAACTCGGGTGACTTTATGACTAAAGTACCTGCAGATTTTCTTTCAGAACCCGATTCGATAAAAATCACTAATAAAATTTCGGAAAAAGGATTACGATATGATCTTACCGTGCCATTTGCCCGTTTCGTGGTTCAGAACCGAAATGAATTGACATTCCCGTTTAAGCGTTACCAGATACAGCCGGTTTGGCGTGCCGACAGACCTCAAAAAGGGCGTTACCGCGAGTTTTATCAATGCGATGTTGATGTAATTGGCAGCAATTCGATGCTGAACGAAGTTGAACTGGTGCAAATTGTTGATGAGGTTTTTAAACGGCTTAATATTAATGTAACCCTCAAAATCAATAACCGCAAAATATTGGCCGGTATTGCCGAAACTATTGGTGAGGCCGACCGGATTGTTGATATTACCGTGGCAATAGATAAGCTTGATAAAATTGGCATTGAAAAAGTAAATGCTGAATTAAGCGATAAAGGGATAAGCAATGAAGCCATTGAAAAATTGCAGCCCATATTAAATCTTTCGGGTTCAAACGAAGAAAAGATTGAGCAGATCAGTAC
>JAQIDF010000245.1 GCA_027858145.1 Prolixibacteraceae bacterium
ATGGCCGACTTTTTTTATAAACACCGCGGCAGATATCCAAAATTAGAATCTACGAAAATCAGGTCTTTTAACATTGCCGGAATATTGGGTTATATTATCGGGGTAGTCATAGCCATTTATTCACCGGGCATTCCACCGTTAAATGGGATAATGGCAGCTATTGCAGGCTATATTGTCATTGATGTGTGTAAGTCTAAAATTAAGCTCCCATAGATATTACGATTTTTCAAATGTCACAAGCTAACACTATTACCCAAAGAGATGGACATTGCAGTCGTTCAAAAAGAGATTAAAAGTCTGAAAAATGAACTATCGGATGTTCAGACTCAAATAGATAAATACCTAAAATATAATTTTAATTATGGCAGATTTGTTACAATTTAAAATCAAATTGTAATGAAGAAAAATCCAAAAATAGAGGTTCAGGGTTTGCAGGTTGGCTTTATGCAATCAGAACAAAAAAATTACATAATCCCGATTTTAAACAGGTCGAATTCGACCTGTTTAAAAATGAAGCCGGGTATAACCATTTTGTTCTTTCTCCTCAAAAGGGGATAGAGTCAACCAATGCTATTGGCTTACAGCAAAGCGACCGGCTTTTAAAACTCAATCAAATTGCCGTCCAACAAATGAAACTTCTTGTGCAAGGCAACACAAACAAAATGATAGATGATGATTATGGAGAAAGATAAATTTATGGAACGGGCTATTGGTGAGGCCCGGAAAAGTCTGGAGCAGGGAGGGATTCCAATTGGTTCAGTTCTTATAAAAAACGGAAAAATCGTTTCAACAGGTCATAATAAAAGAGTGCAGGAAGATAATCCGATCTTGCATGGCGAAATGGATTGCCTGAACAATGCCGGACGAATAGGATCGTTTAAAGATACTGTAATTTATTCAACGCTAATGCCTTGTTATATGTGTGCAGGCACCATTGTGCAATTTAAAATTCCGAAGGTGATAGTTGGTGAATCGAGAACATTTGAAGGCGCTAAAGGATTTATGGAAGAACATGGTGTTGAGGTTATCGACCTCGACCTTTCCGAATGCAAAGAAATGATGGACGAGTTTATTGAAAAATACCCTGAAATCTGGAATGAGGATATCGGGGAAGTGTGACTTTTACAATAGATCGTTAGATTTTAGACATGAGACAATAGATTTGTTTGTAATACACAGTATGCCAGCAATATAAACAAATACACCATCGTAACATAAACAACACATTGGCAATGGCTTAAAAAACATTAACGAACTGTTGTTTTATAAACCCTTCAAAAAATAGGCAATAAACACCCCAAGGTAATTCCCTATGGCATAGCCAATAACGCCAATGGTAATGCCTAATACAATGATATTTTTATTTTTCAGTGCACCCGCAACAACGGGTACAAATGGAGGAGACGTTGATAAGGCAGTAATGGTCACAATGGTTGTGTCGGTGTCAATTTTGAAAATGGCCGACAGGATGATGTGAATAATCATTGAGCCAAAAACAGCAACAAGGACGTACAAAAACAAATTCAGGTATTCAATCTGGAAAATAGTATGCAGGTTAGCCATTGAAGCTACGGCAACACTGAAAACAAGGATGAAATACATACCCAGTTCAAAAGTCATTTCAATTTTATTGATATAGGGTATTAAACTTACAGCAAGTCCTAATGTTGTAATCGTAAGTATAACTGTAAGCATTTGGAACTCTTTGGGCACCAGCAAGCTTAATCCACCCCCAATACCAAATATAACAATGGCTATGCCCAGTGCAACAGCCAAAGGCCTGATGGTTGATTTTCTGAATAAATCGAGTAGGTTGCTAGGGGCTTCGCTTTCTTTAAAAACTTCAAGCGGACTTTTATGTTCACCTTTTCCATTAAAATGGGGTAATATCTTGTTAAGAAGTTTCTGGGCTATCGTAATAAAAAAGAATAATAGAAGAATACCTACAATTAAGTCGTAAGTGTGGGTAAGTATAAAAATATTAGGCTGAACATCGAGCGCAGTTGCCAGGGCGGCAAGGTTTGGTGTGCCTCCGGTGTACAATCCAACCATCATGCCCGATACTTTCCACGATTCGGGTATCGAGTCATGAAACAAAAAATGACCTATGGCAACACTAATCATAAGCGAAAAAATGGCAATAGCCAATGATAAAAACCCTGACTTGAGTGTTTTTATTGATTGCCGAAGGTTAAGCGAAAAGAGCAATAACGGAATTGAAAGGGGAATGACAATGGTCATAACCAGATCCTGTGTTGTGTGTATATTGTTCAACAACAGGTCGTTTGCGGTGATTGTGCCTTGTTGGAAGTTTTGCAGTGCTGCTTCTTTTGGTATAAATGTATGTCCGCCTAAAAGTTGGTGAAAAGCTTCACTTCCTTGTGGAAAAATACCAATATTACCCAATAGTAAACCGATAATATAGGCAAGCACCACTGCACCAATTTTTTTCATGGTTTTTGAAATGTGGCAGATATAAAGAATAAGCAGGGGAGAGAGAAAATAGAATAAAACGAGGTATACAGTTGCCATATTTTATCAGTTAGTTGCCAGCAAAAATAATATTTTGGCGAAAACAAACATTAAGTTTGGGATGCAATCCTTTCGGGTGGTTTTTGTGATGTCTTGGATTTCTTCTTTTTTAGTGTGAGTGCAATAAATATGAAAATTCCTGCGATAAAGGCCATCAGGCCAACCTTTATTTTGTCGTTTTGAGGTATGTTATACAGAGCATTTTCAGTAATTGTTTTTTCGTAGGTTATTGAAAGAAGGACTATCAGGTTGTTAAGGGCATGAACCAAGATGGCAAAAGGTAATGAGCGTGTTTTCACCATAACCCATCCCAATAATAACCCAAGGAAAAAAGTATAGCTCATTTGCCATGGGTTGAGGTGGTAAGCTGAAAATAAAATACCAGATAATAATATGGCATACCAGCTTCGGTAATTGCGCATTAGGCCGTGCATAATGATGCCCCTGAAAAGTATTTCTTCAACAAGTGGTGCAAAAACCACAACTTTGAGCGCTGTGCCCCAAAACCCGAATTTATTGTCAAAAATCCGTTCAAAAAGCTCCCAAAACCATGGTGGAGCAGGCAAAATCGATTCTACTTTTATGTTTAAAAATCCCACAAAGTATTGCATGGCCGGAAGAAGGAGCAGTATTGGGATTATCAACAATGGGTTAAATCCTTTTATAGCAAATACCCTTTTAAATTTGTTGTGGGCTTTTTTGTATCCATATATAAAAATGAACCCGGTAATTGATATGCTCGATAAAAAATTTATCCATGGAGTGGAAAGCAAATCAGTGCCCTTGTTATAGTCATAAAGGGCAAGTGGAAAATCTATAAGCATTTCCAATACAAGGTACAAAACCAGTAAATGTATGGCTTCGATTGTTGTAGGGTAATATTTTATGCGTTGTTTTTGCATTGAGCTAAAATAGTTGAAATTTCTCAAAAAGATGGGCTGTTGATACAATCAACAACCCATTTCTATTTGAATATTCAAGAACCTTGTTATAAGTCTTTCTTAGCGAGATAGAAATCAACCATTTCGTAGCTGCTTTTCTCGCGTTCTTCCATATCATCAACTGTTTTTGGCGGAGGAACAATTACTTTGTCACCGGGTTTCCAGTCGAGTGGCAGTGCTACGCCGTGCTCATCGCTTGTTTGCAGTGCAATAAGCACGCGCTTAATTTCTTCCATATTACGGCCAACGTTAAGCGGGTAATACATAATTAAGCGGATAATTCCTTTCGGGTCGATAAAAAATACGGCACGAACGGCAGCAGTTGCGCTTTCATTTGGTTGCAACATCCCGTACATTTTCGATACGTTCATGCTAATATCTTCGATAATCGGGAAATTAAACAAAACGCCGGTGTTTTTCTTCACGTTATTAACCCAGGCAATGTGCGAGTGTATACTGTCTATACTCAAGCCCATTAGCTTGGTATTCATTTTTTTAAACTCGTCACTGTTGAGTGCAAAACCGGTCATTTCGGTTGTGCAAACCGGTGTGAAGTCAGCAGGGTGTGAGAAAAGAATAACCCAGCTGTCTTTGTTGTAATCTGAAAATTTGATTTTGCCGTATGTTGTAATGGCTTCAAAGTCTGGCGCCTGATCGCCAATTCTTGGCATTGCATATACTTCTTCTTCCATATTATAAAATTTTTAGTGTTATAAATTTCTACATGTTCAAGTTTCACAAGGTTGTTTATGATAACTTGTGTTAATTAATAACAAAGATAAAACTTTATCTTTAAATTCATCAGGGTTTTGTAAAAATATTTCAGGCTTAATTTCAAACCATTTTTCAATAGCATTAAAAGGCGTTTTTACATTAAGTTCTTTTCTTAAACTTCCGTGTCTTCGAT
>JAQIDF010000033.1 GCA_027858145.1 Prolixibacteraceae bacterium
CATATCCCAGCATTCCAGTTCTGTCCATAAATTCTCTCCATCCTCGAAGCTTCGATTGTTGAAAATTATGAGTACAGCAACATGTTCTCTTCATATGAATTGCCGTTGCGCTTTAGCGAACGGAACAAATTAATTTTAGTTCATATCTCAACATTTAAGTTTCTGCATATATTTTTTTTATCCTCGAAGCTTTGGTTGTTGAAAATTAAAGATACAGCAACATGCACTCTTCATATGAATTGCCGTTCGGCTTCAGCCAACGGAACAAAGATTAAATTCAATTCATATCTCAGCATTTAAGCTTCAGTGTATATTTTTTTCATCTTCGAAGCTTCGATTGTTAAAAATTATAAATACAGTAACATGCTCTCTTCATATGAATTGCCGTTCGGCTTCAGCCAACGGAACAAAGATTAAATTCAATTCATATCTCAGCAATTAAGCTTCAGTGTATATTTTTTTCATTCTCGAAGCTTTGTTTGTTGAAATTTATGAATACAGCAACATGTATTCTTCATATGAATTGTGCTTGATATCTGTCAGCTAAAGCAGACGGCAATTCATATCCTACTTGTAAGTTACAGAGTATAAGCTTTCATCTTCGGAGCTTCGTTTGTTGAAAATTAGAGATACAGCAACATGTTCTTTTTATATTTTTTGTGCTTGATATCCGTCAGCTAAAGCAGACGGCAATTCATATCCTACTTGTAAGTTGCAGAATATAAGCTTTCATCCTCGAAGCTTCGATTGTTGAAAATTATGAATACAGCAACATGCACTCTTCATATGAATTGCCGCTTTAGCGAACGGGCAGAAGATATTAATTCAATGATCAATTTAATTCATATCCCAGCATTCCAGTTCAGTCTATATTTTTTTCATCATCGGAGCCTTGAATGTTTAAAATTATATATATAGCAACATGCTCTTTTTATATGAATTGCTGTGTGATATTTGAATTTATCTACATCATAAATTTCTATTTGCTTGTTGTATTTTTGTAATCTTTAAGCATTTCGAAAAGTTCCTTCTTTTTTGAACGGGCAATGCTTATTTCTTTGTTATTAGTCATAACAATACTACCATTCTCTTTTTTCCTGTATTCTTTAATAAAAGTTGGGTTAATAATGAAAGAGCGGTGTACCCTGATGAATCCGGCATTTACCAGATCTTGTTCGTAATGGTTCATACTGGTTGAAACAACAATAGGTGAATGGTCTTTAATATAGAAGGTCGTGTATGCACGATCGGCCTCGCAATAGAGTACCCGATGGGTTTCTATCATGTATATTTTTGTTGCAGTATGAAGTTTTATTTTTTGAATTTGGCTATTCATTTCAGACAGGAGGTTGTTCAACCGGGTTACATGTTCTTTCAATGTATTCTCGGTCACTTTGTGGATAGCTTTTACTAATTCCGAAATTTTAAATGGTTTCATAATGTAATCTACCATGTTGTACTTAAAAGCTTTAATGGCATATTCAGAATAAGAAGTAATGAAAATCAAGCGAAATTGGGTGTAATCAATGGCATTTAAGATGTCAAAAGCATTTCCATCGGGTAAGTTGATATCAAGTAAAATAAGATCGGGAGGTGTTGATCTAATTTTGTTTATGGCATCTTCAACGGTTTCTGCAAAACCTATAATATCAATGTTGTCAAAAAAACTATTTAATATTTCTGTGAGGTTTTCCCTGCCATTAATTTCATCTTCAACAATAAAAACTTTCATCCGTTTAAAACTTTAATTTCAATGTTGATCCCAATGTAAATCGGGAGAACTCGCACAAAATTTGATCCCCGATTCCCGGGGCAAGCTATCTGTCTGTGTAAAATAGATGCTATAATTTTATGCTCGTTTCATTTTTTAATAAATTTTTCCAGTTGCGGGGGTATGGTCAACACAACCAATACGCCTTTGTTTCCTTTTTTGTTTGATATTTCTAAATCAATTTTGATTTTGTATGATTTATTTAATGAATGTATCCGCTCTCTGATTATTTCTGTTGAAACCGAGTCGAACCCTGAATGTGTATTTGTCGTTGAATTTCCTAATCCTACTCCGTTGTCTGATATGGTGATTTTTATATCGTTTCCTTCGTTTTTAGAACATAGTATTGTGATAATGCCTTTTCGTCCTTTAATAAACCGAACACCATGTTCAATGGCATTTTCAATAAATGGCTGTAATAACATTGAGGGGATTGAAGGGTTATTTTTATTCTCAAGATTGTTGATTATGTTGAATTTGAAGTTGTAATTGAAACGTAGTTGTTGTAGTTTGAGATATGAATTCAGCATTTCAAGTTCCATTTCCAGTGGAATGAATTCTTTTCTTGAACTTTGCAATTGAGAACGGCTCATAATTGCAAAGTCTGAAATATAATCATAGGTTTTTACCGGGTCGTTTTTTAAAACAAAATTTTGGATGGAATAAAGTGCATTGTACATGAAATGTGGGTTCATTTGCGATAATAACAGCTTTTGTTCAAGTTTATTTTGTTTTAATCTTCCTTTTAGTTGTTTGTTGCGGTTAATAAAAATGAGAATCAAAAAAAGCATGAGCACTATAGCAAATACAGTAATCAGGTACTTTCTGTTTTGAACGGTCTTTAAGTTATTAATTTTTAGCCTCTCAATTTCAAGATTTTTCGATTGGGTTTTGTACTGTACCTGTAAATCAACAATCTTATCGGTTTCCCTGATCGATAATAGCTCCTGTGAGTTTAAAGCCCGTTTTAACCAATTATAAGACGAGTCTGTTTTATCCAGTTTCTCATATATGTTGGCCATTATCTTTTCGGCTTGGTTCATCCTCTCCAGATCATTTAGCTTGTTGGCTAACTGGTAACCTTTTATAATATATTTTTTGGCAGATTCAAGCTGGCTCATTTCTGTAAGATTATTGCCGGCCACTATATAGCTTCTTCCCTCGTAGTATGGATTTTGGGCTTTCTGCGCATAATAAATAGCTGTGTCTGATGTTGAAATAGCTTTTTTATATTCTCCTTTTATACGATAAACATCGGCTAAATCGGTATAGGCTATTGCCAGCCCCAGGTCACTTTCCATTTTTTTATTGTTGCGTATCGAGAACTTGGCATAAAAAAGTGCGCTATCGGTTTTTCCGGTTTCCCGATAAACTTTGTTTATGCAGTGTCCGGCAACCGCATAATTGTAGTAATTTGAGGTGTCGCATACTTTAATTGAATGTTTATAATAATCCAATGCTTTGTTGTAGAGGTTTTGTTCGTATGCTAACATGCCAATACCATTTAGTGTGCCCAGATAGTATTCACGGGTAACTACATCTTTATTGCTTTCATCACCAACTATATCTAAAATTTGTGAATAATATGCCGATGCATTTTTTATATCTGAAATCCTGCGGTAGCAAGTAGCCAATTGGTTTAAACCCTCGCAAATAAGATGAAAGTTATTGGCTTCTTTAGCTAATGCTACACCTTTTTCCAGGTAATGTATAGCTTCTCTAAAATTACTGCTGTTACTATAATAATTACCAATTGTAAGTAAAACAACTGCTTTTTTACCGGCATTATCCCTGTCATCATATTTTTCAAGTTCTTTCCATAAAGCAACAGAGTCATTATTTATCAACTTTACTTCATCAATATAACTGTCATATTCATTACTTATTATAAGTTTGTTGGTATTATCTGTTGAGCAACAAATCAGATAAATAGATAAAGCCGGAATCAAAAATAGAAGATAATATTTTTGTTTTAGAAGGTTCATTCTTTTCAGTTCAATAACATTCAAATATACCTTTTTTACAGCTAGTTATTGTACTGTTTCCTAAAATATTTGTCATTCGGAAATTTATACCTGTTATTCGGAAATTCTGTTATCACCGAAATAAATACTACATGTAATTTGGTATTACTACCTTTTATTAACTTAATACATTTGTTATGAAAAAAAAATTACTCGCTTTAATTACAGTATTTTTGCTATTGAATACAGGCCTTTTTGCACAACCTTTAAAAAGTGTTGAAACACTTGATGAAGACCGGAGGACAATTTTAGAGAATTTATATAATGGCTTTAGTGGTGATTCATGGAACAATAACAATGGGTGGAACACCGCTAATCCTATAGAAGAGTGGAGCGGAATCAGTCGCAGGGATCTTATATCAATGCCAGGAGGGCATTGGCTTACCGTTGATTTGAGGGCTAATAACCTTATTTTGTCAGGTTCGTTGCTTAGTAGTGCTAACTTTGCTAACTTGTTTGCTCTATATGATGAAGACTACAATGCAACGATAGATACAATTGACTTGAGTGAAAATTATCTGACCTATGCTGATTTAAAGCTACTCCATATTGATGAAATTGTTGTTCCTGACCATGCTTATGAGCTTACTTATAGTCCTCAAAACAAAATTCCATTAAAATCTACGACAATTGAAGTTGAGGAGAATAATGGTATGACTATAAATATTGAGGATTATTATGCAGCAAGCAAGAGTGTACAAAGTTTGCCCGGAGGATCCACTATTGTTACATATTCGGGTATGTATCCACGCGATTCCGGAAATGAATATTCTTGGTGGGGAACAGCAGGTCGCTTTTGGATGTACGCGGGGGGTGGAAAAGATTTTACTTTGCCTCAAAGTCTTGGTACATACCAGTATTATTGTATGATTACAAACCCGGATTTTCCTGAGTTGACACTTATAACTGAAACAATAACTGTAAATGTTGTTAACGTTGATCGTGAAGCCTTGGCTGCTCTTTACGAGGCAACCGGTGGGGATAACTGGACTAACAATACCAATTGGTTAGACGACAATGCACCGTTGGACACATGGTATGGTGTTACAGCCGACCCGGTAACAGGAAGGGTAACGGAACTGAACCTATATGGCAACAATTTAAATGGCACATTGCCCGATGAATTCTTTAATGCCGATGAATTGACTAGCCTTTATCTTTCAAGTAATAGCAACCTTACAGGTTCGATTCCTGATGCAGTTGGCAATTTGATAAAACTTGAAACTTGTCAATTGTACGATTGTGACTTTAACGGGCAAATTCCTGAAATAATAAGCAATTTGTCCAGCCTTAAAGTGCTTGGGGTTTATAATAATAATTTAACAGGATCTGTTCCAGCTACGTTTTCAAATATCAATAGCCTTGTTAATTTATACATGAATGGTAATAATCTTTCGGGAGATTTACCAGATTTATCAAACGTAAGCGATTATCTCAGGATTGAGAACAACAATTTTACGTTTGACAACATGCAGTTGATAAACTCAAACGCCAGCAACTTTACCTACTCGCCACAAGCAGATGTTGTTATGACCCCGGATGAATATAGTTATAATATTTATGATGACATTTCAATAGATTGCGGTCTTGATGCTTCGAATACATTTCAATGGTTCAGAGATGCTACAGTCCTCGTTGATGATGGTCCTACATTAGATATTAGCAATGCCCTAATGTATGATGCAGGTCAGTATCATTGTGAAATTACCAATCCTGCATTTCCCGACTTAACCCTTTCAACTACGATTGTTTCAATCGATATTGTAAACGATATCGACAGGCAGGCGCTTGAAGATTTATACATAGCTACTGATGGGGATAACTGGACTGACAATACCAATTGGTTAGACGATGAAGTACCATTGGAAGATTGGTACGGAATTAATGTTAACAGCTCGGGCCGGGTTGACCATATAAATCTTCACGACAATAACCTGAGCGGTCAGTTGCCTGCTTCGTTAAGTAATCTTAGCGAACTGGAAGCACTTACTATTTGGAGCAATGACTTTGCCGGCCCTATCCCATCTTCTTACGGGCAATTATCAAACTTATCTTTAATGACCATTTCAAGCTCGGGTTTAACAGGCACTATTCCCGAAGAACTGGGAAACTTAAGTTCATTAACTTATCTTGTTTTAACAAATAATGAATTAGAGGGCAGTATACCATCTACTTTTAGTAATCTTTCAAACTTGGGCGACCTTCTCGTCAATTCGAATAATTTAAGTGGCGAACTACCCGATTTATCAATGGTGGATGGAATGCTGCATGTAAATCAAAATAAATTTGTATATGCCGATTTTGAAACTGCAAATGTTTCATCTTCTGCTGATTTTAAATACCTTGGGCAGTATTATATTGAACCTTCACAAAGGGATTTTTCGGTAGATCAGGGCGATGATCTTACCATTAATATAGAAGATTATACATCTTTAAGGCATACCGGCAATATTTATCATTGGTATAAAGGTGCCGAGGAAATCTCGGATACAAAAACATTACAAATAACAATTGCTACTGTTGATGATGCAGGAACATATTCTTGTGGTGTTTCGAATCCTGAATATCCTGAACTTGATCTTTCAATATTATCTGTTTCAGTCAGTGTGAACGAGACCAATTCACCTCCTTACCTGGTGAATCCGATAAGCGACCAAACGATTACAACCGGCGACAGTTGGAGCTTTTTTATGCCACTCAATACATTTGAGGATCCAGATGGCGATCCTTTGAGCTACAGTGGCTCCGGATTACCGGAGTGGGCCAGTTTTAATGAAGGCACTCTCGAATTTACCGGAGTTGCAGGAGAAACCGGTACGCATGAGGTGTCAATAGTGGCAACTGATAATATTAGTGGTTCGGCAATTGCCACATTTACGCTCAATGTAGAAGAGGAACCTAATAATGCACCTGTTGCTATTGCCGGCGATGATCAATCGGTGGAGGAACAAATCGGGGTAACACTTGATGGCAGCAGTTCGTACGATCCGGATGGCGATGCGATTACCTATAGCTGGACAGCCCCGGCAGGCATCACATTAGATGACAATACCTTGCAAACACCACAGTTTACTGCGCCCGAAGTTGATGGTGATACAACCATCACTATTACTTTGCATGTAAGTGATGGCGTTCTTTCAGGTGTTGATAGTGTGTCTGTTACAATACAGAATAATACTGCTGTGATTTCACCAACAGAAATTGAATTGAAAATTTGGCCTAACCCTGCGGTTCAAAATATAAATGTATTGTTAGATCCCGGGGTGTTTGAACCAAACAGTAACCTCAAAGCTTTCGTTTTTGATTTATCAGGGAGATTGGTTGCACAGGAAAACCTTATAAAACAAACGGATAATATGTATTTTGGCTCAATTAAAGTATCGCAACTAAAAAAAGGTATCTACTTTGTTAAATCAGGAAATGAAAATATATCTGTGATGCATAAAATTCTAATAAAGAAATAATAAACTTACTTTTATTATCGAGGCTGTCTGAAAGGGCAGCCTCGGTTTGTTTATAGAGATCAAATTAAGATTAGGGTAGATGAATTTATTTTTATAACTTATCTAACTCACATTAGATTGTTAGATTTTAGACATAAGACAATAGATTTCTAAGTTATCTGATAAGCATTTCTAAGTCTCTTATATTTAGCAATATATAAAAAATGAAAATTAAATATATTTCTCATAAAACGGGTTAGAAACCCGCTTTAGCGAACGGGCAGAAGATATTAATTCAATGATCAATTCAATTCATATCCCAGCATTTAAGTTTCTGTCTATATTTTTTTCATCCTCGAAGCTTCTATTGTTGAAAATTATAAATACAGCAACATGCACTCTTCATATGAATTGTGCTTGATATCCGTCAGCTAATTCCGATGCATATCGGAAGACGGCAATTCATATCCTACTTGTAAGTTGCAGAGTATAAGCTTTCATCCTCGAAGCTTCGATTGTTGAAAATTATAAATACAGCAACATGCACTCTTCATATGAATTGCCGTTCGGCTTCAGCCAACGGAACAAAGATTTAATTCTCTTCATATCTCAGCAATTAAGCTTCAGTGTATATGTTTTTTTCACCCTCGAAGCTTCGATTGTTAAAAATTAGAGATACAGCAACATGTATTCTTCATATTAATTGTGCTTGATATCCTTCAGCTAAAGCAGACGGCAATTCATATCCTACCTGTTAAGTTTTTGTGTATGATTTTTCATCATCGGAGCTTTGAATGTTGAAATAAAAAGAAACAGCAACATGCTCTCTTCATATGAATTGCCG
>JAQIDF010000403.1 GCA_027858145.1 Prolixibacteraceae bacterium
GGACTGGTGTTCTCTAAAGAACCTATATGACATTCGGAGCACTGGTTAATCTGAGCATGTCCGCCGCTAAGTTCAAAACCGGTTGTTGCGTGGTTGAACTGCGAAGGCGACCACCCGCTGGAGGTATGACAATCCTGACACTGCAAATAAATTCCTGCATTGACGTGGTTAGGTTCCTGCGCCGACATGAAATCCTCGTTGTGACATGCGTCGCATTCGGTAGGAGTCCCGGCATATCCCTGCGTGTGGCAGGATGCACAATCAACAGTTGTATGTTCTCCGATCAGGGGAAATGCAGTTGCGTTATGGTTAAAACTGCTTCCTTCATTGCCTGTAGGATGGCAGGCATAGCAAGATGTACTGTTGTAACTATACCCAACTGTTCCCCGGTGTTCACTATCCATGTCTTTTTGGTTATGTTCATGACATTCGATGCAAGTGTAGAAAGAATAATCATTGGGTTGCGTATGACATTCGGAGCAACTGTTCCATTCTCCCTTATGTTCACCCGAATAAATTGGGAAGGAAACAGCATCATGATCGATGAACTTTGCCGGTTCCCAATCGGGTTGAATGGTATGGCAAGTATTGCAATCCTGGCTAAATCCCAGTGAAATATGATTTGGATTATTTGCTCCTTCAAAATCCTGTTGATGACAGGAATAGCATTCAGTAGAGAGTTTCTCAAATGAACCGGATGTATGACATTCTGTACAGCTTATGGAATGGCCTCCTGTTAACGGGAAAAAGTGATGATTAAAATCAGCACCTGTCCATCCTATATAACTCATTCCATGACATTCTTCGCATTTAAAGGAATATCCGTTTTCCTGATGATTGGGCGACTGTGTGCTTAAATAATCCTGACGGTGACAATCGATACATTCAATGCCAGTTACCTCGAAGCGCAACTGGTCAAAGGTTTCGTGACATTCCATGCAGCTCGCCGTTTGGTGCGCCCCGGAGAGGGGGAAACGGCTCATATCGTGTAACTCATTGATGCTAGTAACAATCCATGATTCAGATGTATGGCAACGCTCGCAATCCTGACCGAGTGAATTACTGTGCATATCGATATGGCATTCGTTGCAGTTTACCGGTGCCTGGGAGAAAACCAGCGTATCATGGCAACTTTTGCAATCAATTTGACTGTGCTGCCCCATCAACTCAAATCCGGTTGACCGGTGATCAAAATTAAGATCTTTTCTTAATTCGCTCCAGTTCTTTGATGTATGGCAATCATTACAATCCAGCGTAAATTCTTCTCCATGTGGAGATTGCCCCAATACCACCTGAAATACAAGCAGATAGATCCCTAAGAATGACAGTCGATACATTTGAATTGTTTTATTTGATACTTGATATAAATACCTTTTTCATCACTAACTTCTTTGTGGCATTCCTTGCACTTCGTCTTTTCATGTCCGCCTTCCAGTGAGAATTTAGTGTTGTCATGGTCGAATTTATCCGGGCGCCAGTTTTCCAAATGATGGCATTCCGTACAGTAGTTCCCTTCCATGTATTCGAATTGCCCCCGGTGGTTGTCCTCATGGCAATTTATACAATCTTCGTTCAAAGAAGAAAACTGTTGGATTTCAATACCATTTTTATCCTTTGTATAATGACACTCCCTGCATGTTACTCCCTCGTGTTTTCCTAATAATTCATATCCGGTTGTTTCATGGTTAAATTTCCCGGCGATCCAGTTTTCCGTTGTATGGCAAACCTGACAATCCTGATCCGGGTAATATTCTTCAGATATGTACAGTTGATGAATGTCTTCATGGCATGAAACGCAGTTTGCGTTAAGGGATGAAAACTCCCATGAATTTTCCTGTTGATGACAGGCGAAACATGGGGTAGCAAGGTGAGCCCCGTTTAATTGGAATTCTGATTTATCGTGATCCTCTATTGTGAAAGTAGAAGGTGTAAATCCATTGATGGTATGACATTCCCCGCAATCCGTAACCCGGTTTTCCGTAACAAACTGTCCATTGTGATAATCATCGTGACAATCTGTACAGAATTCATATTTTAAGGGATTAGTGTAAGAAGCGCCATGACAACTTTCACAATCAACAGATTGGTGTTTTCCTTTAAGCGGATAGTCTGTTCTGGAATGATCAAAACTCGTGATTTCCTTAATTTGATGAAACGAATTTTCCGTGTGGCATTTTTTACAATCCTGCCCTAATTTATTCTCGTGCACATCCTCATGACAGCTATTGCAGTTTGTATGCTCAATGCCGGTAAAAATTTGAAATTCCCGATCATTTTTTGTCGTAATCTGATGACATTCCTTGCAATCAACGTTCAAATGTTCGCCTTTCAAAGTAAAATCCGCATCAGCATGATTAAAATTTTCAGCCGGGCGGAAAGCATCTAATCCATGACATTTTGTACATTCATTGCTTAAAGTTTCCTGATGATAATCCTCATGGCACGAAAGGCATTCATTGTTTAACCCCAGCCATGTATCTTCCTTTTTTTCTACCCATTCCATAACTATATTTTGCGGGTTATGGCAATCCCTGCAATCAATTTGGGCGTGTTTCCCTTCGAGTTTATATCCTGATAAAACGTGATTAAAGGTATCCGGATCGAAACGGATAATGTCAAATTCACGACCATGATGCTCGTTATGACATTTCGCACATTCTTTACCTTGAACCGTTTCGTTAGCATGATATCCTGAATTCGTTTCTATCAGTTTTTTTATTTCGGTATGGCAGTCCAGACATTTTGTATCGCTCACTTTATCTCGCAGTTCATGGCATTCTGTACAATGCGAAATGCCTTCAAGCCCGACATGAGCCGAAGTTAATTTTCCGGGCGATATCTGAGCTTTTAAGCTAATAAAGCTTAAACAGAAGATAAACATATATGACAGTCGTATTAACATCTTTATCCTTTATGCGAAATTAGTGCTTCTCCTCTCATTGTTTTTATTTCAATTCCGGCTTTTTTAAGAAAATCGGTTGGAAGTTCGCCACCAATAAAAACAAAAACAAGATCGTTTTCGAGTATGGCAGGCTCTTCAATTTCTTCGGCAACTAATTCAATCGTTTTTTCGCCAATCTTTTTTACCTGGGTATTAAACAGCACATCCACTTTCCCGTCATTCATTGCTTCTTTTATTTTCCGGCTGTTTTCCGGTTTTATCCTGCTGAACGAATCCTTCCGATAAGAAAGGCTCACATGGTTATTTTCCGATAACAGCATAGCCGATTCTACTGCAGAATCGCCACCGCCCACGACCATGATGTTTTTTCCTGAAATATTTTCCGGCTCCAATAGACGATAGGCCACCTTTTGGCTCACTTCGCCCGGGACATTTAACTTACGCGGCGTTCCCCTACGCCCTATAGAGAGTAAAACTTTTCTTGAATTAAAAGTCTCTCCGGTATTTGTATTGATATTAAAATATCCTGACACCGATTCGATAGATTCTACTTTTATTTTTTCTTTTATTTTAATTTCATTCTTGCCAAGTGCTTCGTTCCAAATCTTCAAAAGAGTATCCTTATTGGTTTGCCTGAACTTGACCTTGCCATATAGCGGCAGATTCATTGGGTTGGTCATCACTACTTTAGATCGTGGAAAAGTATATACAGCACCCCCCAGTGTATCCTGTTCAAGGGTCAGTGTTTTTAGATTATGTTTATGTGCATTTAGTGATGCGGAAATCCCTGCCGGACCGGCACCAACAATAATCAAGTCATATTCAGCTTGTATTTTACGGTTTATAGACCGGGCAATGTTATCCACCGCCTGCCGTCCCTGTTCTACGGCATTTCTGATCAATCCCATACCACCCAGTTCTCCGG
>JAQIDF010000234.1 GCA_027858145.1 Prolixibacteraceae bacterium
CGGCCTGCATGAAAACGGGGGTGCTGACTGTTAATAAAAAGTGTTGGTGGTGTGTTATGATCTACATGGTTCAATGCAGAAGCTTCTTCCCATAAAGGTTTACTTTCTTTTTTATTACTTCCAAACCAGCGAGTTGCAGCTGATGGTTTCCCGGGTTTGTCTATTCCCTCGCTCGACAGTGGATGTAAGAAAGCTAATACTCCATCGATATTGACCAGCGTTTGAACCTCACACGAATATTCTGGGTAGAATGTTTTGTCAACAAATAAATCTGACTTTCCTGTTGTGGCGATTAATGATGCAAGTTGTCCGCCGGCTGAAGTCCCTGCTATTCCAATTTTTGATGCATTAATACCGAACTTTGTTGAACTTTTTTTAAGCCAACGTATAGACGTTTTTATATCTGTAACTCCTGCCGGATATTTCGCCTCGGGCGATAGCCTGTATTCTACAGTTGCCGTAACAAATCCTCTTTCTGCCAAATAAATTGCCATAGGTGCTTCCATGTTTTTATTTCCTGAACTCCATCCACCACCGTGTATTAAAATAATACAAGGGGCTGGCTTACTCTGTGAATTAGGTTTGTAGATATCGACATGCATATCTCTGCTTCCGTAGCTTGCATACACTATGTTCTTGTAAGTAGTTACTGTTTTAGGAATATTTGAATATACTGGCTTTATGAAGGGATAATATTTCAGTTCTTTTTTATATGCAGAATATAACGTAAATGAGCTGTCTACAGGGAATTCTTGTCCTTTAATTGATGTTGACAAAATAAGGGTCAATATTGTTAATATCGATGATAATTGTTTCATTTCACTTGATTTTATATAAATGCCTTCCAGCTATATCTCGTTTTAATTAAATGATTTTTGCTGTTCTTCTAGTTCTTTCTTATTTATGTGCTTTGCTAACTTGTGATCATTTTCAGTCAAATAATCAACGAAAAATGAAGCCATTTTCTTTGCACCGTTTTCATTAAAGTGTGTATTGTCTTTTTTGCCGTCAGGAGCTTTTTCATAAGTGTTTGCCGGGAAATGAAGATATAAAGGAATGGATTTCTCAACTCCAAGTTTACGAACAAGATCTCTACTTTTATAATGCATGTCAACCAGTGGAACATCATAGAATGATGCCACTTTGCGAACAATGTCGGGATATTCACCGTGCGTTTCAATTAATACGCTGTTCTCATTGAAATTTCGTCGTACAATGGGGGTGCATAATATGGGATGAGCCCCTTTGGCCTGGCTTTCGCGTACAAATTTTGAGAGGTTATATTCGTATTCCTCCAAGGTTGAATGACGTCCTACTTTGGAAACTACATCATCGTTGTGTCCAAATTGAATAATGACGTAATCTCCGGGTTGTAGTTTGCTGTAAACAGTGTCCCACAGTGATTCATAAATAAAAGAACGAGTGCTACGTCCATTTCGGGCGTAATTAATGATTATTTGTGTTGAGTCAAAAAAATCAGGTAGTACTTGACCCCATCCTCGTTCGGGATAATCCGGATCGGGCTTGTTGGCCATAGTCGAGTCGCCAATCATATGAACTGTCGGGGTGTTTTCTTTAGTTGAGCAGGCCGACATGAATGCAAAAAGGAGAAATAGTATGATATGTAGATTTTTCATATTCGTTAAAATTTAAATACAGATTTCAATCAGGTGAATTCGCATAAAATTTAATCATCTCAATTTTATACTGAGAGATGATTAAATTTATTCAAGCTTCATCGTGAATTATTTTGTCAGGTTATTTATGTATACTTCAATATTAGTATAATCTTCGTGTAGGTTATAATGAGCATTGTCGTCATAATTTAGTGGATCAAGTTTGTGTTTCTGCTCCCAGTCATCAGGCATGCCATCATTATCTGTGTCTTTAGTTGCTTTAGCTTGCTTAAGTGTTGGCCAGCCACCTACTTCTTTTTGGCTGTCTATTATGCCATTTTTACCGTAGGTGGCACTTTTTTGTTTAACATCTTTTATAATGCGTTTGTCTGTCTTGTCTCTGTTAATTGATGCACCTGCTTTTTTCAAAACCTTTTTATAGGCTTTATATGCATCTTCATATTTGTAGTCGCTAATCTCTATTTCTAGAGGTTGCTTTAGCCAGTTAACATCTGTCAGTTTGTCTTCATCGTCAATATTAACTGAAATAAGATTGTTATCAGATAATTTTTTGTTTTTATATATGTAATTATCCTTGAAGTAATAGTTGCTAAATGGTTTATATGGTTCTAATATCTCAGAACGGGCATCTTTTTTAGTGCCGGGGCCGGCTTTAAAAAAATTGCCGGCTATGTTGTAATTGCCGGCTTCACCTCCATATATGCAGGTCGACCCCCAATTATAAATAACGTTGTTGACAATCTCTGCCTTTTCAAGTTTGGGCTCTTTATGATAACGACTCCCATGAAGACGAGGATTGCGACTTTTGTGATGGGCAATAAGGTTATGATGAAATGTTGCCCCTTTTCCGCCCCAAATGCCACCGTATCCGTGTGAACCTTTGTGGTGTACTGATTTATTCAAGCTTTCACTGATAATACACCATTGTAATGTGAAGTTTGTGTTGTCGTAGCAAGAGCAAGTTTCATCGGTACCCCAGCTCATGCTGCAATGGTCAACAATTACATTTTTACTTCGTTTAATTGTTAAAGCATCATTTTCTGCACCGGCAATATCCCCGGGTCTGAATCTCATGTATCTGATGATGAGATTATCAGCTTCAACATCAAGCCCATATCCAGCAACACAAATTCCGTCTCCGGGAGCAGTTTGTCCTGCAAGTGTGAAGTTACCATGATCAACTTCGATTTCTGACTTCAGAAATATAGTTCCGGAAATATTGAAAACTATGATGCGGGGTTCTTCTACTTTGTCAATTGCATACCTCAAACTACCCACACCGTCATCATTCAGGTTATTTACATAAACTATTTTTCCACCTCTTCCTCCGGTTGCATACTTGCCGCACCCATCGGCTCCGGGGAATGCTAATTTTTGGGCAATTGAAATATTAGGTGTCATTAATGAATAGATTGTCAGAGTAATACCGATAATTA
>JAQIDF010000408.1 GCA_027858145.1 Prolixibacteraceae bacterium
TATATCCGGGTACAGTATCGACATCCCATCGTGTAACATTGTGCATACTTTATCCTTTCTGCATTTTTCGCAGCCAATACACCCTTTGAAGTCAATGCTGCTAAGGTTTGTACTATATGTATTAATCTTTTCAGATGCAACTCCTTTGAGAATCTGTTTTATGATTGTATCAGTATTGCCTCCTTTTCTGGGGCTTCCGGAATATGCATGAACCTGTTTGATGGTTTGATCAAAAGATTGGGCTTTTTTGGTTAATTGATCAAAGTATGTCATGTTTTGGTTGCAATTGAAAAATATTTGAAATGATTTGCTTGATTTGTAAAATACAAAATAAATTATTTAAAAATGAATTTGGTATGATATTGATATAAAGATTAATTCTTTTACTCAAATTCAAAGATAAAAAGCACATTTTTCAAGGTGCTGAAAGTGATGATTGTCTATTATTGAATTCGATAATTAGATCTGATTTTGCATGTATAAATATATTGAAGAAGCGAAAGAGAAGTCTTCTAAGTAAGTTTTTTATTGGTTGCTTTTGGGTTTTTAGATATTAAAATTAGCAGGGTGCTAATCAAATTTACTTATTTTTACTGTATCTATTTACTTATTACAAACAAGAACATATGAACAGGATTGCTTTTTTATTATTTACAGTGGGAGTGGTATTTGCTACAATCGTGAAGGCTCAAAAATATACCGATACTTCACTCGATTTTGAAACCAGAGCCATGGATCTAGTTGATCAAATGACACTGGAAGAAAAAATATCTCAATTGGGAAATACTTCACCAGCTATTCCACGGCTGGGTGTAGATGCGTACGATTGGTGGAACGAATGCTTGCACGGAGTGGCCCGTGCCGGTGTTGCCACGGTTTTTCCTCAGGCTATTGCTATGGCAGCTACTTTTGATACCAGTATGATGTACGATGTTGCTGATATCATTAGTGATGAGGCGAGGGCAAAACACCACGAATTTTTGAGGAATAACGATTATGGCAGGTATAAAGGCTTAACAATGTGGTCGCCTAATGTTAATATTTTCAGGGATCCACGATGGGGGCGGGGACACGAAACTTATGGTGAAGACCCCTACCTTACGGGGCAAATGGGAATGCAGTTTGTAAAAGGATTGCAGGGAAACGACGATAAATATTATAAAGTTGTAGCTACGGCCAAACATTTTGCTGTGCATAATGGCCCTGAGTCTGAACGGCATGTTTTTAATGTAACACCCAATACCCGCGATTTGTGGGAAACATATTTGCCGGCATTTGAGGATTTAATGGTTGGGGCTAAAGCTTATTCTATCATGGGTGCTTACAATCGTGTTGATGGGGAGTCAGCATCAGGCAGCTGGATGCTTTTAGAAGATATTTTGCGTGATAAATGGAGTTTTGATGGTTTTGTTGTGTCCGATTGTGGGGCTATATACGATATCTATGGCAACCATAAAATAGTAAACACGGCTGAAGAAGCTGCTGCCGTTGGGTTAAGAAGGGGGTGTGACCTTAATTGTGGTGGTGTATATCAAAGCGCCACGAAAAATGCTGTTGAGGATGGCCTGATTGATGAAGGAGAAATTGATTTGGCTGTTTATCGTTTAATGCTGGCACGTATGAAACTGGGAATGTTTGATCCGGTGGAAATGGTTGAGTATGCCCAAATTCCTTATAGTGTGAACGATAGTGAAGAACATGATGTGATGGCTTTGAAAATGGCTCAAAAAGCTATGACTTTGTTAAAAAACGATGGGATATTACCTTTGAATAGAAACAAAATAAAAAAATTGGTTGTGGTAGGGCCTAATGCCAATAGTACAGCACCTCTTTATGCAAATTACCATGGTACGGCCTCAAATCCGGTAACAGTATTACAAGGGATCCAGCAAGAATTGAATGAAAATGCTGAAATCAATTACATTAAAGGTTGTCCGTTGGTTATAAACGAATTGACCGATGCTGATTTCAGTGTGATTGATACAGAATACTTGCATTTTACAAACAATGAAGGTGAAAAAATAAGCGGGTTAAAAGGAGCATATTTTAAAGGCATCGATTTAGAAGGAGAGCCTGTAATGGTGAGAAACGATAAACAAATTAACTTTTTGTTTGGTACCGGTTCTCCAACCGAAACAGAATTGGCGCAGGGTATTATTACTTCGGAACAAGCTCTTGGTGCCGATTATTTTTCTATTCGTTGGACCGGTAAATTAACTGCTCCGGTAAGTGGAAAGTTCAAAATCGGAATTAAGTCGGATGATGGTTGCCGTATCTGGATAAACAATGAATTGATTGCACAGGATTGGTCAGATCATGGAATGCAAGCAACAACAGCCGAGTTGCATCTCGAAAGAGATAAGGTTTATGATTTGAAAGTTGAATATTATGAGAATACCCAGGGTGCCGGAGCTCAGTTTATTTGGCATTTGCCGGATGATGAAGCCAGTGAGGACAAAGATCCTATGTCGTTATCAGATAGTGAATTGGCTCAGGTAAAAAATGCCGATGTGGCTGTTTTTGTCGGTGGTCTCGATGCTACCTGGGAAGGAGAAGAAATGGGAGGCCGCGATAACATTGAAGGTTTTAACAGGGGCGATCGTACAAAAATTGAATTGCCCGCCGTTCAACAAAAGGCTTTGAGGGATATGATGGAAACAGAAACCCCCGTTGTTTTTGTTTTAATGGCCGGGAGTGCTGTTTCATTTGATGGACTGGAGGAAGAAATACCTGCTATACTTATGAGTTGGTATCCCGGACAACGAGGGGGTAATGCTGTGGCCGATGTGTTGTTCGGAAATTATAACCCGGCTGGCCGTTTGCCTGTTACATTCTATAAATCGACCAGTGAATTAGCCGATTTCAGAGATTATAATATGCGCGCCGGAAAGGGATTTACTTATCGTTATTATAAGGGTGAGTCACTCTTTTCTTTTGGTCATGGTTTAAGCTATACCAAATTTCAATATTCAGATATTGATGTTTCAAAATCAGAAATATGTCAGGATGATGAATTCACAGTGTCGCTTAAAGTGAAAAATGTTGGGAGTGTTGATGGTGAAGAGGTGGTCCAGTTGTATGTGAGGGATTTAGAATCAGATTTGTGGATGCCAAATAAGCAACTGCGGGGCTTTAAGCGCATAGCCTTGGAAAAAGGTGAAGAGAAACTTATTACTTTCAGGCTTAAAGCCGATAACGATTTGCGCTATTATGACTCAACGTTGCGAAGGTATGCAGTTGATCCCGGAATGTTTGAAATTCAGGTGGGGGCGTCAAGTGAAGATATCCGGTTAACAACAAAGCTTCAAGTGGAATAACAAACTATGAATGCGTCGTTAAAGAGAACACAAAATTTATCATTGTGCAGTTTTACTAAAGTACCCTAAATAGTAAAAATTAAACAGGGATGTCTAAAAACAAAGATTTATAGCATGTTTTTCAAGATGTATATGGCAGTGGTTTCATAATATTGTAACAAATTCTAAAAAAATCAAGTCATGTTGAATACTAAAATTGTCGTTTTTATTGTGTTGATGAGTGTTGTTTTTGCATGTAAAACAAAAACTGAAAAAACTCAGGAAGTTGAG
>JAQIDF010000417.1 GCA_027858145.1 Prolixibacteraceae bacterium
TTACCCTCTTGCACTTCATCAGAGTGCAGGTTAATGCCCTTATAATCATGAGTGATAAAAGAATATACCAACTCATGTTCAACATCACTTTTAAAAATATAGTTCCCAATCGGTTTTGCAGAAAACTCTTTCAAACCAATCTCTTCATAAGACTCACGTTGTAAAGCTGTTTTCACATCTTCGCCATAAGAAATATGACCGCCAACCGCTGTATCCCACTTCCCGGGTTGTATGAGCTTGGTTTCGGGGCGTTTCTGCAAAAACAAATGTTTGCGGTGGTTCAAAACATGTAAATGCACTACCGGATGCAACAACTTTTGACCGCTATGGCATACCGAACGCAAAGCTTTTCCTGTAATTTTGCCCTGTTCATCTACTACCGGCAACCATTCTTCATCTTCGTGCTGAACAACATTCTGTTTTCTTGCTTTCCGTTTTTGCATCAATAACTCGTAAATAAAATATACACCAAACAGAATATAAAACAACCCGCCGCTAATAAAGACCCACGCTTCTTTCGACATGTAAAATGCTGAATAGAGAACCAACAAAGTATGCACGGTAAAAATCCAGAACATTATTTTCAATGTTTGCTTGAATTTTTGTTGAACCGCATCATTCATTTCAATACCTTTCATGTACCGTTTCGACATGCTGCCTACAATATCAATTTTAGTGAAAGCCGAAACAGCAAGGATTACACACATAATACCTTCAATTACTGCCGGTTTTATTTTAAAGAAAATTTCGTTATGAAGTAAAATAGATATCCCGCCCAGGGCAACCAGCAATGCTGTATCGAGAAGAATAAATTTATCAAAGCGTTTCTCTTTTATATAGGTATAAACCAACTCGGCCACACCAACAACAAGAGCAACGATAAGCCCGGTTTTGGTGCCCCATATTTCATCTGCAGCAATAAAAACGAACAGTGGAATAAAGCCGGGGAGTAATTTTTTTAATAAATCGGAACGTTTCAATGCTAAATAATTTATGGGTTCACAAAAAAGTATAGATATATATATATTTGAAAAAGCTATTCAGCAGCATATAACTTTTCTTTATAATCAGGGAGCAACGACTCAAACTTTTCAATGGCTTCATCCAACTTCATATCAATTTTACCGCCGGCTGCATTATCATGACCGCCACCATTGAAATGTGCCCTTGCAAATTCATTTACCGAGAAACTTCCTTTTGAACGCAAAGAAACTTTCACAAAATCATCCATCTCGGTAAAAAGAACGCAAAACACAATACCTTTTACCATAAGCGGGTAATTAACAAGTCCTTCGGTATCTCCCGACTGATAATTATACTTTTCAAGCTCAGTTTTACTCAAACTAATATATCCGGTTTTTAATTCGGGCAAAATTACCATCTTTTCTTTCAGGCTGTGTCCGATAAGCCTCCACCTGCTCATCGAAAAAGTATGGTACACATTGGCATGCACCTGATCTTTATCGATTCCCTTTTCAAGCAACGCAGCGATTATCCTGTAAGTATCGGGCGATGATGCATTGTAGCTAAAGTTACCCGTATCGGTCATCATCCCGGCAAAAATGGCTTCGGCCGCACTTTTATCAATAAAATTATCTAATTCTGCATCGGATAGTACCCTGAATAACAACTCACAAGTAGAGCTTATCGATGTATCTGAAATAACAATATCACAGGGAGCTACCGGCAAAGGATGATGATCAAGCATAATGCTGTCACCCTCATACCCTTTTAACGTTTCAGCCATTTCTTCACTGCGGTCAAAATCATTAAAGTCCAGAATAAAAAGCAAGTCGGATTTATTGATAACCGTTTCTGCCTTTTCGCGCTCAGCTTCAAAATTAATGACTTCGTTGCTGCCTTCTACCCAGCTCAAAAAATCAGGAAAATCGTTTGGTATCACAACATCAACATTTTTACCCATATTGTGAAGAACACGTGAAAGCGCCATGCTCGAACCAATTGCATCACCATCGGGGTTAACATGGGATACAATCGCAATTCTCCGGCTATCTGTTAGAATCTTAATGAATGATTGTAAGGTTTCCTTATTTAAAAATTGCTCCATCTTGAATAAATAAAAATTAAGCAACAAAGATAAAACAACCATTCGGAATAATGAAGAATCAACTAAAGTGTATTACAGATAAGGAAATATTTGAGTCAACTTACCAAAAACACTAACGAAATGTTATCTTTTTGTTTGGAAATCGTAAAATGAAAACTCATTTTCCTCATAAAACAAGTAATTTTGTCATATTTATGAAAATTTTTGGGAAACACTTAAAACATATAAAAGATGAAAGTTTTCAAATTTGGTGGAACCTCCGTAGGGTCACCTGAAAATATGCGTGCGGTAATGAATATCATAACCGACGGAGAACCGAAAATCGTAGTGTTGTCTGCAATGTCGGGCACAACCAATACCCTGGTTGAAATAAGCAATTACTTATATGATGGTAAGAAAGATAAAGCCAAAAAGATTATAGCTGATTTAAAAGCAAAGTATGCCAAGGTTGTTGTCGATTTATACGAAACAACTGAATACAGGGCTAAGGGTCAGGATATTATCGACCAACATTTCGACAAGCTGGAAGAACAAGCCGAAGGTGAATTTGGCCCGGTAAAAGAACAAGTAATATTGGCTCAGGGCGAGCTTATTTCCACAGCACTGGTAACGTATTTGCTCAATGAGAACGGCCACGATGCTATGCTGCTACCCTCTCTCGAATTTATGCGCATCAATGCCGACAAGCAAGCCGACCTT
>JAQIDF010000020.1 GCA_027858145.1 Prolixibacteraceae bacterium
TTTGTTGTGTTTGCCTTTATGGCTTGCGATGACACATTTTTTGTTGGTGGCACGGTTACCGACATACTAACAGAAGATAGTATTAAAGGTATGGAAATGGGGCTTTATTTTTTTAAGCCAAATAGTCCCGATTATTACGAAACAAAATGGAGGGACCTGGAGCTTATTGCAACATCCATTACCAATAGTAAAGGTTTCTTCTCAATGGAACTTGAATCTGGTTTTGAAATGAGCGGTGCTATTTTCCTTCCGCTTACCCCTACCGATACTTTATCGGTAAATACACAATATACACCCAGATTTTCAGAAGGGTTACAATATTCATATTATAGTCCAAAGGGTGATTTTAAATTAAAACGATCATCACACATCCTGTTCATTTTGACAAATTTCACCCAGGAAGAAGTTTTAGTGCGTTGCGGTGATTTTAGTGCCCTAAATTCAAGTCTAACTTATTCACCTTATTTAAGCTTCAGAAGCTTATTAACAGGTCAGGAACACAAATTTGATTTTTATGAGATCGTTAATGAAGATTATGAAAACCCAAAATATCTCGGAAGTAAAAACTTATACATAAAAACGCAACTACCGGCAGAACCTGATAAAGTATTCTGGGAAATGACAATACAAGAAATAGAAATTGATTATAACACCCTGGAAAAATAATGAATAGAGCATTTTCCCTACTTTTCATGTTCGTTTTGTTATTGAACACGAACGGATCTTTTGCCCAAAAAGCCAGCCTGACCGGTTATGTTGTTGATGCCACCACCAACGAAAAACTGATCGGGGCAACCATTCAAGACCTCACTACCCTACGGGGGGTTGCCACTAACGAGTATGGCTTCTTCTCGTTACGAACGCAAAACGAGTACAAGTGCCGGATATCCTATGTGGGTTATGGTTCAAAAATTATTCAAGGCACGCTTACCGGCGATACTCTTTTAACGGTTGAATTGGCAAAAGGCCTTGAAATTGCAGAGGTTACAGTTACCGCCGATCGAAAAAGATCGTTCGACAATGGTCTGTCCAGCATGAAACTCAACCCCGAAATGATCAAAAACCTGCCCGCGCTATTTGGCGAGAGCGATGTGCTTAAAGCCATCCAACTGCAACCGGGCACACAACCCTGCCGCGAAGGAACTTCGGGGTTTTCAGTACGGGGCGGAAGCAATGATCAAAACCTTTTTCTGCTCGATGGCATTCCGGTTTACAACGTTAACCACCTGTTTGGCTTCTTTTCGGTTTTCAGCCCTTATGCCATTAACAGTGCAACCTACATAAAAGGCGCAATGCCGGCACGCTATGGTGGCAGGTTGTCGTCGGTAATCGATCTGCGTTTAAAAGAAGGCAACAACGAAAAGCTTCATGGTCAGATCACAGCCGGGATCATTGCCTCGAGCATTGCCCTCGATGGCCCTGTTATTAAAGACAAATGGAGTTTTATTGTTACAGCTCGCCGTACTTACCTTGATGTTTTCAGTCGCCCCATCAGTTATATAATTACAAAACAGCAGGCGGGCTATTATTTTCAGGATTTCACGTTCAAAACAAACTATGAAATAAATAAAAAAAATAAGTTGTTCCTGAGTTTTTATGGTGGAAACGATAAAGCCTTTATGAACTATCGTGATAAAGACAAAACTTCACTTTATAAACGAAAATATGAATTGGGATGGGGAAACAAAATAGCCGCTTTCAGGTGGAACAGCATTTGGGGCAAATCGCTTTTTTCAAATACAACCTTATATTATTCAAATTACAAATACAACAACGGCAACCACGAAAAGGGTTACAGCATCAACCCCGATAGCCTCATGCAAGAACATAAGCTCATGTTCTATAATAACGTAACCGATTTTGGATTTAAATGGGATCTCGATTATTACGTGTTAAGTAATCTTCATTTGAGAACCGGCTTTGATGCCATTGCGCACAGCTATACGCCCGGCGCCAGTGATTTTATCAATTATAACGCTTCGTCGGAACTTCGATCAAAGCAAGGCCGGAAATATAGGAATATTGAGCTTTCGGCTTATGCCGAAGCCGATTATACCCCGATACCCAAATTAAATTTTAACCTGGGCTTACGTAGTACCAGTTCATACCTGACAGAATATAACCGCCCCATGTTTCAACCACGCTTATTGGCAAGATATCGGATTAACAAAAGGCTTTCCATTTCAAGTTCATACGATGTTAATGTGCAGAATGTACACCTGGTGTCAAATACCAATTATGGTGCCCCAACCGATTTGTGGTTGCCGGTAATGGACGGAATACCGCCCCAATATTCGTGGCAGTTTACCGTAGGTGCTAATTACCAGATCGCACAAGGGATTGATTTGGGAATTGATGTGTATAAAAAAGAATTAACCAATTTGCTGGAGTTTAATCCTACTGAAATTATCGACCATAACGTAACCAATTGGGCTGATGTGACCCTGACCGGAACCGGGGAAGCCAAAGGACTGGAGCTGATGCTCGAAAAAAGCACCGGCGATTTAACCGGATGGATCGCTTATACACTTTCAAAATCGGATCGTCGGTTTAATGGAATCAACAATGGCGATGTTTTTCCGTTTAGCTACGATCGCCGCCACAACATTTCGGTAGTATCAACCTACAAAATCGATAAGAACAAAGAAATTACGGCCTCGTGGGTATATACTTCGGGCTATAATATCACGTTAAATTACAATTGGTACGTTATCAATATCGACGGGTATCAACAGGTAGTCGAAAATTATGCTGAGCGGAATAATTATCGTACGCCGGCCTATCACAGGCTCGACCTTTCGTACAGTGCATCCAAACAAAAAAAACGGGGAGTGCGTACGTGGACTTTTGGTTTGTATAATACCTATAACCACATTAACCCGTTTGTAGTTTATCCTAATATGTTGGATGAAAATGAAACGAATAGCGAAACAATTAGAACGCTTACCGTAGCTGGATTATTCCCCATTATACCATCGGTGAGTTATGGGTTTAAATTTTAGCTAATGCCGATGTAACCGGTATTAGTTATATTTCTTGCTATAACATTTAAGGATTCAACCATTTTTTATACTTTTGCACTCTTTTTCACAGCAGAACATATGGAATATCAGTTGTTTTTATTAAATAACGGCATAAGGGTCATCCACAAACAGGTTGATTCGCCGGTAGCTCATTTTGGTGTCATTATGAATACCGGCTCAAGAGATGAGAATAAAAAAGAGCAAGGCCTGGCGCATTTTATCGAGCACACAATATTTAAAGGTACCACCAACCGCAAATCAAACCAAATTATAAACCGCCTCGAAGATGTAGGTGGCGAGCTCAATGCATACACAACCAAAGAAGAAACAGCCGTTTATGGCACTTTCCTGAATGAATTTTACCCACGTGCCATTGAACTAATCAGTGACATTATAACCAACGCTTCTTTTCCCGAAAAAGAAATTGAGTTGGAAAAAGATGTTGTTATTGAAGAAATTAACTCGTATAACGACTCGCCTTCGGAATTAATTTACGATGAATTTGAAGAACTGGTATTCGGCAAACACCCTATCGCCCGCAACATACTGGGCACCCCTAAAAAAGTACGCTCGTTTGACCGTGATATGATAAACCAATTCAGGCAACGCAATTACCACACAAGCGAAATGGTTATTTGCTCTGTTGGGAAAATACCACCAAACAAATTTGAAAGCCTTGTGAATCGCCACTTTGGAGGTTTACCTGAAAAGAACGACGGTTTAAAACGTGAACCATTTACCGGTTACGAGCGCCGCATCAGTGAAATTAACAAAGATACATTCCAGTCACATTGCATAATCGGCACCGAGTCATTTAGCCTCGACCACAAAATGCGGCTACCCATGGTTTTGCTAAGCAATATTTTAGGTGGCAACTCCATGAACTCGAAGCTTAACATGGCCCTGCGCGAAAAAAACGGACTGGTTTATGGTGTGGAAGCAAACTACAGCCCTTACACCGATACCGGTATTTTTATGATTTATTTTGGCACCGAGCGGGCAAATCTTTTTAAGGCACTCGACCTTGCCGAAAGGGAACTTAAGTTGTTGCGAAAAAAGAAACTGGGGCCTCAAACCCTGGC
>JAQIDF010000054.1 GCA_027858145.1 Prolixibacteraceae bacterium
CAATTAGAATTGAATGATATGAAGGGATTGAACCTAGGAGGATTGAACATTCCGGTGCCGATAATACAGGGCGGAATGGGCGTAGGCATATCGCTGTCGGGACTGGCAGCTGCCGTTGCAAATGAAGGTGGTGTAGGTGTGATTTCGTGTGCAGGACTTGGATTGATTTACAAACAAAAATCAAAAGATTATATACAGGCCAGCATTGATGGTTTGAAGGAAGAAATCCAAAAGGCACGGGCGAAAACGCGCGGTGTGATTGGCGTGAACATTATGTGGGCACTGACGAATTTTGAGGATATGGTGCGTACCACTATTGCCGAAAAAGCCGATATTATTTTTGCCGGTGCGGGGCTACCGCTTAGCTTACCGTCGTTTCTAAAGTCTGACAGTATTACGAAGCTGGTGCCAATTGTATCGTCGGGGAAAGCTGCGCGGTTGATTTGTACAAAGTGGAAAGCTTCGTTTGATTACCTGCCGGATGCTTTTGTTGTGGAAGGCCCGAAAGCCGGTGGACACCTGGGGTTTAAGCGAGACCAGATTGACAACGAAGAATATTCGCTTGAGCACATTTTACCTGATGTTGTGAACGAAGTGCGCATGTTTGAAGAAAAATACGGTAAAGAAATACCTGTAATTGCAGCAGGTGGTTTGTACGATGGTGCCGATATATACGAAATTATGAGCAAAGGCGCCAAAGGTGTTCAACTGGGTAGCCGTTTTGTAACTACGAATGAATGTGATGCTTCAGATACCTTTAAACAACAATACATAAATGGCGGCGAATCGGAAATTGAGATTATACAGAGTCCGGTAGGGATGCCAGGCAGAGCTTTTGGAGGTTCGTTTATCGACAAGGTAAAAAAAGGGCTGAAAGTGCCGAAGAAATGTCCGTTCCAGTGTTTAAAAAGTTGCGATATTTCAAAAAGCCCGTATTGTATAATGACCGCTTTGTATAATGCTGCCAAAGGAAACATGAAATCAGGGTTTTCGTTTGCCGGCAGCAATGCATTTAAGGCATCAAAAATATCATCGGTTAACGAAGTTTTTAACGAACTTGTTGAAGGTTTTAAGCTGAAACGCGACGAGATGGAAGGCAGAATAAAAGAGGCAATAGGCTCGAAAGCCTAGCCTCTGTTGTTGTGTTTATTTTTTTGATGGTCGGTGGCGATATGGGTTAATCATAATTAATGCCAGGTCGAGCATTTTATCCCGCATTTCGTACATCATAGGTGTTGCCCAATCAGCTAAAAGTGAGGGAATAAGGCGCGCGGGATGCAAATCGTGTTTTAGCTGTATGCTATGTATTTCAAGTTCTTTTTTGTGAATGCGCGACATGTATCCCAGATGAACGAGTTCATCCTGAATATCTTTATACGATTTTATGTGTTTGTATCTTATTGGTTTATTCTTCATGATTAATTGAATTTGTGTACATTAACTGCATGAACCGTTTAACCGACGGCCATTCAAACAATGGCTTGCGTAATGCCCACATCAAAAGGGCAATAACAATATAAAAGCTTGCTGTGATTAGGAATCCGTAAATGTACGAATCGAGCAATTCGCTAATATAAACAGCTGCTGCAAGTGACACAAACAGCAATATAAATATTAATATATAAAGCATTGCTGATTTGAACAAAAAGTCCGACAGACATCGCGATAGTTCACCGGTAATGTGAAGTTTGGAAATTTCAATTTGTGTTTTGGCGTAGTCTTCGAACTCTTTTTTCAAATCGCCCATTTCACGGGTGATTTTCTCTTGCATGATAATTGTTTTAGATGATTATTCAGCTTTTTCAGGAGCGTTTTTGTATTGCTCTTTCAGCTTTTCGATGCGATCTTCAACTTCTTTCATTCTGGCTTTAACTTCATCTTTCATCTCGACGCCTTTTTCTTTGAGTTGTTCACTCAGCTTTTCGAGCTCTTTTTCCATTTCTTTAATTTTCACCCTGATTTGCTTTCGGGTTTTTTCGCCCGATTGTGGTGCATATAAAAGTCCAAGTGCTGTACCTGTTGCTGCACCAAATAATAATCCACTGATAAAATATCCTGTCTTGTTCATTGTGTTAAATTTTAAGTGTTTAAAATAATTATTTGTGTTAAATACTTTACATGTAAACGGGCAAGGATGGTAATTGTTCAAAAAACAAATAACCCCGCCTTGTTGAGGCGGGGTTGATGAGAAAAATTGCTTTTCTATCTGTGTTTATTAATCTGTTGCAAAGTAAACACCTAAAAAGTGCATAAAAACTGATTAAAGCAGGCTATTGAAAGTATTTTGTTTTAACATCTGTTAACACTTGGGCGAAGTGATAATTTTTACAGAAATTTATTTCTGTAAAACATGCTTTATTATCTTTATTTGTGTTAATTCTAAAAAAATATTTAGTTTGTGAACGGTACAATTAATGATTGAATTAGAAAATAATTTATGAAAAAATCAATACAAATTTCGCTTGTTCTTTTACCTCTCCTATCTTTAACAATAATACAGCATCCACTTAAAGCCCAAATTGTAATTAATGAGTTTATGGCCTCGAACACCGGAGTTTTAATTGACCCCGATTATAACGAAAGTGCCGACTGGGTTGAGATATACAATGGTTCAAATGAAACTGTATCGTTAAACAATTACTACCTTACCGATAACATATCCGATATTTACAAATGGCAAATAAAAACAAATGATGAAATCGAGCCTTACGGCTATCAACTTATTTGGGCCGATGGCATGAATACCGGACTTCATGCTTCTTTTAAATTATCGGCCGACGGTGAAGAATTGGCTCTAATTTCACCTAATGGCGAAATTATCGATTCTATTTCATTCAAATATCAGGAGCCAAATATCTCGATGGGGCGCGAAACCGACGGAGCTCAAAATTGGGTGTTTTTTACAGACGCAACTCCAGGTGAGCAGAATATTGGCGCATCGTTTTCTGAAATTGTATACAATACGCCCCTAATACAACCTTTTGGTGGAATTTATCAGACTTCGGTACAAGTTAATATTGAATCAAAATTTGGTGGTGAAGTTCGCTATACCCTTAATGGCGCCGAACCCGACAAAAATTCACTTATCGCTACTACTCCAATACCCATAAACGGGACAACGGTTATAAGAGCACGAATATTTAAACAGGGGCAAAAGCCCGGTCCTATAGTTACTCAAACCTATTTTATCGACACCAACAGCGAAATAGGTGAATTACCGATAGTTGCCATTTCTACACATCCCGATAACTTCTGGGATTCCGAAAAAGGCATTTATGTGCAAAATTATAAACCTGAATGGGAAATACCTGTAAACATTGAGCTTTTTGAAAACGATGGTAGCGACAGGGCTGCCTTTAACCTGATGGCAGGTGTAAAAGTAAACGCGTTGTATGCCTGGAAACTCCCCCAGAAAATGCTTGGTGTATATTTCAGAAAAGAATATGGAGAGGAAAAACTTGACTACCCGCTAATTTATGAAAAGGATAGAAAAAAATACGACTCATTTGCTTTGCGCGCTTCGGGAAGCGACTGGACATATACTTTGTTCAGAGACGGTATAGCCCAAAACGCCACTTACGATTACACTCAAGTCGATAATTCAGGTTTGAGGGCTTGCGTGGTATATGTAAATGGCGAGTACATGGGAATACATAACATCAGGGAAAAGATCAACGATGATTATGTGATTCAGAACTTTAATATTCCTGAAGATAGCATTTACATGGTTGAATATGAAGAATATGCTGAAGAAGGAGGAGAAGAGGCACTGGAAGAGTACAATAAATTAATTGATTTAACCAAAAAAGACCTTACACTTGCAGAAAACTGGCTTGCTGTTGAAAACGAGATGGACATTGATAATTTCACCGATTTGGTTGTTGCTGAACTGTGGAGTGGAAATACATCAATCGACCACAACGTAATGGCATGGAAACCAGTTAATAAAGGTAAATGGCGATGGATATTAAATGACATCGACCGGGGATTTTTCAATCCCGATGATCACCTAATGGATTTCTACATAAAACAAAACTCATGGCCACTCAAAGAATTGGCAAACAATCCCGAATACATTCACCATCTGGGTAAAAGAACGGCCGACCATTTGTTTACAACTTATCACCCCGATCGGATTCTTCCACTTATCGACAGGCATAAAAACACAATAAATGACGAAATTCCGAGGCATGTAGCACGTTGGGAAGGAACCGAAGCTATCGACAATTACGGGCGCCCGCTCGAATCATACGAATATTGGGTCGATGAAGTGAACGACCTGAAACAATTTGCTGCCGAACGCTCAGGTTTTCTGCTCGATAATCTCACTGAATACGGATTTGAGGAAAGTGTTCCCCTTGTTGTTTCAGCGTATCCGGAAAAAGCTGGTCAGGTTCTTTTCAACGGCTTGAAAATTCCAGTTGACAATTGTGTGGGCAAATATCCGGCTAACGAAGATATTGATTTAAGAGCCGATGCCTTGCCCGGTTTCCAGTTTAAAGGTTGGTCGTATTCTGAAAAAACAAACCTGATAGCAAAAGAGTCGTTATGGAAATATAACGACAGTGGTTCTGATTTGGGAACCAGTTGGAAAAATGCTACTTACAGCGATGAAAACTGGCAGGAAGGCTACGCCGAGCTTGGCTATGGCGATAACGACGAAAATACGGAGCTAAGCTATGGTGATGACCGCAACAACAAACAAATAACGACTTACTTCAGAAAAACCTTTTCGGTTGATGTAGCCAACTTCCAAAGCCTTTTGCTTAACCTCAAATGCGATGATGGTGCTGTGGTTTATCTTAACAACGAAGAAGTACTTCGGTTCAACATGCCCGATGGAGCAATCGATTACCAAACGAGGGCACCTGAAGCTGTTCAAAACGAATCATCGTTTAAACAATTCAGCCTTCCCGTGGAATCAATAATATTGGGCGAAAATCAGCTTGCTGTTGAAATACATCAAACAAAAGCAACCAGCAGCGATATCAGTTTCGACCTTGAACTTTCAGCAATTACGGCTGCAACAGACAATTATCTTTCGACCAATCATGAAATAAATATTATCCCAGGAGAAGAAATGCTGATTACTGCCGTTTTTGAATCTACAAACGCATGTATTGTGCCGGCCAATATCACTTCGGAGCTTATACTGTATCGCGATTGTTCGCCATATTTGGTTCAGAAAGATGTTGAAATTTCAACCGCGGGTAAATTAATTATAGAAGAAGGCGTTGAAATTTGGATGCCCGAGAACGGTATTATCAATGCCCATGGACCAATAGTTGCCAAAGGCACAGCCAGTAATCCGGTAATTTTCAAAGCGAACCCTCAAAATGAAAGCCAATCTTGGGGGATCATCAATATTGTTGGGGTTGCAGACACTTCGTACTTTACTAATGTGATTATTGAAGATGCTTCAACCGGAGACCATCCCATACGAGATATAGCAGCCATATCGGCTTATCATTCAGTAGTTGTAATCGATAGCACCACAATTGAAAATGTACACGGAAATCCTATTATTGGAAGGTATTCCGACATCTGGCTTACCAATTCGAGATTACATTCTTCAATTACCGGCGACTTTATCAATGTAAAATATGGAAAGGGATTTATTAACAATTGCAGTTTTAGAGGCAATTCGCAGCCCGACACCGATGCCATTGATTATGACGATGTTAAAAACGGAACAATTAAGAATTCTACTATACACGATTTTCAGGGCTTCAACAGCGATGCCATCGACATTGGCGAGCAGTCGCAAAATGTGCTTATCGACAGTATTTTTGTGTATAACATTACCGACAAAGGCGTGTCGGTTGGGCAACAATCATCGGCAACAATCAGTAATTCAATTTTTACAGCCTGTGATCTTGGGGCTGGACTTAAAGATTCGAGCCGGATAACAATAAACCATTGCACGTATTACGGCAATAATATATCGGTAGCCAGTTACGAGAAAAATCCGGGCGATGCCGGTGCCAATGTTACGGTAAAAAATTCAATCTTGTCAAACAGTTATGAATCGACTGTCTTGTGCGATGAAAAATCAACATTAATAGTTAGTTACAGCTTGTCGGACAACGATAGTTTACCCGCTGCAAACAACAATATTTTTGCCAATCCTTTTTTCGAAAATCCAACATTTTACCAGTTTGGTTTAACAAACTCATCACAGGCAATATTTGCATCTTACGATGGCACAGACATGGGAATAACACTGTCACCAGCAGATGCCACACCAAACCTTATTATCGACAGAATATTCTACTCAACCTCTGCACAGACCGACCTTCCCGAGTTCTTTACTATTTATAATCCGTCAAATACAGAAATCAATCTGGCGGGAATGAAAATTACACGAGGCGTAACTTTTGAGTTTCCAACAGGCGCATCGATTAATGCAGGCGAAAGAACCTACTTAACGGGAGACATTCTTCACTCATATTGGGGAAACAAGACCAAAAACCTTTATCAGTGGTACAGTGGTAAACTAGCCGATGAAGGCGAAACCATTCAGCTCGAAACCGAATCCGGAATTCTAATCGATGGCGTAAAATACGACAACAAAAACCCCTGGCCAAAACTAAGCAATCCAGAAAACGGTATCATTCTTAATTCGTATGATGTTGACAACCATTTCGGAAACAATTGGATAAACGAAAATGTAAATACAATGGTCTCGGCCAAAGAGATTAACTCAAAGCAAACCACATTTAAAGTTTATCCCAACCCGGCATCCGAAACAATAACGATCGAAGGATTAACGGATTCAGCAGCACCGATTATGATATACAACCTGACAGGAGAATGTGTTTATTCACAAAAGAGTACTGAAACTCGTTGCGAAATAAAAATTTCGCAGCTGGCAAGTGGCTTATACCTGGTTAAATCGGGACTACAGTCTTCGATTATAATTGTAAAACACTAAAAAATAAAACCAGACATTATACTTCCATCTGATGAATAAAATGAAATATTCTGCAGAAATATTATCATATAGAAAGGAAATAGATCGGAATAATTATAACATGAGAAGCTATTCCTAACCTTTACGAGTTAGTCACCCTCCTCCTGGAGCGTAAAGGATTATAATACTTTTTATTTATTGTACCGACGGCATGGAATACAAAATATCTTCTCGTCAACGATAAGCTCTTTCCCCTCCATAATGCTTTCGCCGCAAACTGAACAATACACACTATTTTTTATTGGGGCATAACGCGGTATGTCAGTTTCCACGTTTTCAACCTTAAAAAGGTCATTAAACGGCAGTTTTAACGTGCCAAACGAACGTTCGATGGCGGCTTTTTTATACAGGGCTACTTTTTCGGGATCATGGTTTTGTTCGGCAACTAATTCGTCGAATAGCTGATTGAACCCAGTGAATTTTTGGCGAATGACTTTCTGCGATTCGGGCTTTGCTGCTACTCTAATCCCGTTGCCGTCGCGGTGAGTAAGGGTGAAGGCGGTTTTTCCGTAATCGTGAAAAATAAGGGCATTATTGCCAAAAGTACATCCGGTAATATATTGCACGCCATCGGCCATGCAGTTGTTGGTTTCGGTAATGGCCAACAGGTCTTCCATGCCATCAGATTGGGCTTCGAGCTCACGCATGGCATAAGTTGCTGCCATAATGCCCATGGCCAGTCCCGGACAAAAATGGCCGTGAATTTGGGCAGCTTTTATCATCAATGTTTCCAAATCGTTTTTGGCAATGAGTTTTTCGATTTCCATGCGGGGCCGCTTTTTCAGGAGCTCCTTTTGAAGTTGTGTTGCATTGTTGTTCTCGGGCCACAACGAGGTGTCGCTGCTTTTAATATCGAGCACGGGTGTGTTGTTGAGTGCATCGAGGCCTTCAACCACCAGTTGATTGCCTTCGCGACTGATAAGCTTTACCGAAGTTACGCCAATGAGGTTGGGGCGAAACGGACTGCGCGAAGCAAAAACTCCACGAAAATCGCCGAAATGGGTGGTATGGGCCAGCGCATTATTGTTTGAAAGATGAAAATTAAAAACGATGTCGAGATATTTTACTTCATCGATGTTGGTCAACGCTTCGGCAAATTCATTGTAAATGATGATGGTACTTGGTTGGGCTTTTATCTCGTTAAAAGCAGTTGGATTATCGAAGTTGTTTTTGACGATTCCGACAGGGTTTAGGTTTATGGTGTGCATTTTAATATTTTACTCAGTTAATTTACATAACACTTGTTTCACCTGTTTTTCTAAAGAATTGTCGATTCTACCTATTACAAACCCTACAATGCTTTTTTCAAGTGTGGCAATTTTATGAACTCTGATTCAACATACCCTTCAAGAAAATGTTTTTCAGAAGCTTTCTTAAACTGAAGTTCATCGTTTTTCTCAGAATCATCAATTAAAATAATCACTCTGACATTTCTTTCTTTCACTGTTCCAAATTCTGATTGAACTTTAGAAGGAATTATAATCTGA
>JAQIDF010000069.1 GCA_027858145.1 Prolixibacteraceae bacterium
TAGCCTATGTTGAGCATTGCCTTATGGGTTTTCCCTTTTATGTCAATGGTAATGGCATATACACCTTTGGCCGGGATAATCTTGTACGGGTCGAGTGCCTCGATATTTGCCGTAGGGTAACCAATACCCCGTCCTACACGGTTTCCTTCAGCTACAATACCGTTAATTGAAAAAGTGTAACCTAAATATTGATTGGCTTTTTTTATGTCACCTTCCTGCAGGGCATGCCTGATTTTTGATGAGCTGATATTTATGCCGTCAACATCAAGGGTCTCGGTTTGAATTACATCAAATTTCAATTTTTCAGACAGTGCTGTAATACTTTCAAAAGTACCTTCACGATTTCTTCCTAATCGATGATCATAGCCAACAACAAGGGTGTGCATCTTCATTTTATCAATGAGAATGTTTTTTATGAATTCATCGTAATGGAGCGATGCAAATTCACGGGTAAAAGGAAACACAACCAGGTGGTCAATGCCTGCTTTTTCAAGTTGGGCTGCTTTTTCTTCCAGTGTTGTAATGAGTCGTAAATCGGAATGATTGTTTGAAAGTGTTATACGCGGATGCGGGTAAAAAGTGAAAATAACACTTTCGCCATTTTTTTTTCTGGCAATGGTATTCAATTGCTCAAGAACTTTGTGATGACCGCGATGCACCCCATCAAAAGTCCCGATGGTGACCACCGGGTTCTTAACAGAAAAATTATTTATATCACGATGAATAATCAAAGCATGTAATATTTTAAATCCATCTCACAAAATTAAAATCTAACCGGTGTGGCAGGTGTTTGTTTTTAGGGTACACCCTGATGCCATAATTGTAACTGCCCGGGTTCATAAATGTTAAATTGGTTGCATAAACCACGTTATCGCCATTTGTTTTCTCGATATTAAATTCATGGCATTCAACAAATGTTTGTTTATCGTCGTGTTTTTCAACCAACACTATTTCAACGCCAATTTCTTCAGGTGATAAACCGTTGAGGTTTAATGCTATAGAAGACGGGCGTTTCTCGCCTATCTTATAGGTTTTGCTCATGCCGTCTTCAATGTTCGTTTCAACAAGCTTAATACCTTCCCATTTCGATGCCACTTTCTCTTTCCATGCAGTTATTTCTTTGGCAATTTTATAATTGTTGTCAAGTAGCTTTTTAAAGCGATTTGCCTGCGGTACATAAAATTGTTCGATATAATCGTTAAGCTGCCTGCGCATAGTGAAGTTAGGGGCAACCTGTGAAATGGTATTTTTTACGTGCGATACCCACTTGTGTGAAACACCCTTTTTATTAAGGTCGTAATAGGTTGGCACGATTTCCTGTTCGAGGATGTTATAAATGGTTTCGGCATCCAGTTCATCCTGGAACTCCTGCACGTCGAACGAGCGCTCTTCGGGTAATGCCCATCCTGCATCGGGTTTGTAGCCTTCGGCCCACCAGCCGTCGAGTACCGAAAAGTGCATTGTGCCGTTCATTACACCTTTTTCGCCGCTAGTGCCCGATGCCTCGAGCGGACGTGTAGGCGTGTTCATCCAGATATCAACCCCTTGCAGCATAATTTTGGCAAGGTTCATATCGTAATTCTGGATAAATAATATTTTACCAATAAACTCGGGTCTTTTCGAAATTTCAACGATGTGCTTAATGAGTGCCTGCCCACCGCCATCGGCAGGGTGTGCCTTCCCGGCAAAGATAAACTGTACCGGGCGTTCGGGGTTATTCACAATTCTGTTGAGTCGCTCGATATTGTTAAAAAGCAAGTGGGCTCTTTTGTAAGTGGCAAATCGCCTCGCAAATCCAATAGTAAGAGCATTGGGGTTTAATTTCGATAAAGCCTCGGTAATAAGCTTTGGGTTCTCGTTTCGTTTCACCCAGTTATCTGAAAAACGTTGCTTGATGTAGTCGATGAGTTTAACTTTAAGGTTATGCTTCAACTCCACAATTTCTTCATCGGGCACATCCTGTATCTTATTCCAGATCTCGATATCACTTTGACTCTCGGGGAAGTTCTGGCCGAATGTTTTACGGTGGAGTTCTTTCCACTCTTTGGCCGTCCATGTAGAATAATGCACCCCGTTGGTTACATATCCAATATGAAGTTCTTCGGGGAAATATCCGGGATACAGACCACTTAGTATGTGTTTGCTTACCTTACCATGAATCCTGCTCACCCCGTTAATGTTTTGCGACAAATTTGAAGCGAGGTAGCTCATGTTGAAATGGTCTTCGTGTGGATTTGTTTTACCCAGAAGCAAGAATTCATCCCAATTGAGGTTTATCTTTTCGGGGAAAGTGCCCAGGTATTTTTTCAACATGTCATTGTGGAACGAATCGTGTCCCGCCGGAACCGGAGTGTGGGTAGTGAAAAGTGTTGATGCACGTACCAACTCCTTTGCCTCAGCGTAACTGAGTTTTTGTTCCTGAATGTAATTGCTTAAACGTTCAAGTACGATAAAGGCAGCATGTCCTTCGTTGCAGTGATAAACATCTGCATCAAATTTGAGTGCTTTTAATACTCTGATGCCACCCAGTCCAAGTAACAATTCTTGTTTCAATCGGTTTTCATTATCGCCGCCGTAAAGATGGTGTGTAACATAGCGGTCTTCATCACTGTTTTCCTCAATATCGGCATCCAGCAAAAATAATTTTATACTTCCTACGTTCACTTGCCATGTGCGGGCCTTAATCTTTCGTCCCGGATATTCAACTTCTATGGTAAGCCATTTGTTATCAATTATAACGGGAGAAATGGGTATTTTTGCAAATTCCTCAGCTTCGTAGTTAGCTATTTGTTCACCGTGGTTGTTGAGTGTTTGTTTAAAATATCCATTACGGTATAGTAAGCCAACACCCACCATGTTTACTTTCGAGTCGCTGGCTTCTTTTAGGTAATCGCCGGCAAGTATGCCCAGGCCGCCCGAAAAAATCTTCAGGCTGTCATGCAGCCCGTATTCCATGCTGAAATAGGCTATTTTTTCGGAGTCAACATCTTTTCTTTCTTTGAGGTAGTTGGTCATATCATTATAAACCCAATCGAGCTTATATTTAAACTCCTCATCTTTTTCCAACTCGGTGTAACGGTTGTAGCTTACTTTGTCGAGTAGTATGATGGGGTTGTGGGAAGATTCTTCCCATTTTTCTTCATCGATATATTCAAAAAGGTCTCGTGCCTTTGTGTTCCATGTCCACCACAGGTTTCTTGAAATTTCTTTCAGAGCCTTCAGGCTTTTGGGTATATTAGATTCAACGATTAAGTTTTTCCAGGTTGAGGGGTTGCTATATGTTCCGGTTATATATTTTAATTTATCTTCCATCTTTATTTATTTTTTCTTTTTATTTTTTCACCTTTTTTCGTAATCTCATTTAATTCAAAAGGTATGAATACACAAAACAATTTTCAAAATTCTCAAAAATCAATCAGTTTGCAAAGAGAATAAAAAAATATGATATACATGTACTTAAGTTGCCTTATAGTCTAAAATTTCAACTTAAATTCACTTTCGGTTGTGGTGCAAATTATATTACTATTTTTTTGTCTTTTTAGCTTTGGTTGCTGGCTTTTTTGTTGTTGTTTTTGTTGCTGGCTTTTTTACGGCAGTTGGATTCTTTATTGCTTTCTCGAGGTTGCTTATTTTTTCATTTTTCTCCTGTAATTGTTTTTGAAGTATTGAAATTTGTTGTTCCAGTTCATTTTCAGGAACGATACGGTCGAGCCTTATCTTGAAATCGGATAAGATATTCATGTAGTTGATAAAAGCTTCGTATGGCGAGTCGTAGGGATTGAGATATTTATGTACTTCGCCATCGGAAAAGAATTTGGTGCACATATAATAAAAGTGGTCGCTTATTTGCAGGTAATCCCAATCTTTAAGCATTTCGCTATCGGTACATTTCGTTACACGGTCTTTCAGCTCATATAGTTTATTGAAAGATTCTTGCTGGAGTTCATTCCCCAGCCATGCCGAGAGGTCGCGTTCTTCGTCGGCCCATGAAATGGGATTGGGTACATGTATAGGCGAAACAGGTTGCAACGATTTTATCACTTCCGAAGGGGTGGCGAATTTTAATTCGTCAGATGCCAGAATTTTTTCCGGCAGTTCGGCAAGGAAATCGAATATTCCGGAGCTCTTTTTTTGGTGCTCGCCAAATGTTTCGTAGTCCATGAAAAGATTTACCACTTCTTCTTTTTCGTCCATTTTCTCTAACCAGTCAACGAATTTCGAGGCCGTTAGCGGATATTCTGACCAGTCAGAATTAGAAAATCTGAATGAGATATCATCGCTTAACTTATAGTTTCGGAGTAACATTTTCATGCGTGGCTGAATGGCATTGGTATAGATAAATCCCGGGCTTTTCCATCCCAGCACATGCCTGGCACCTTCGGCAAGCATACCTTTAAATCCCATTTTGTGAGCCTTCGCCCCAATTTCATCAGAATAAATAAGCTCCGTATTTCTGAATATCGTTGGCTTTTGGTTGAAATATTTTTCGATTAGGGCATCGTGTCTTTTTGTTTGTTGCTCGAATAAGGTTTGGTCTTTGAGTGCTACTAAAGAATGTGAGTATGTTTCGGACAAAAATTCAACATTCCCGGTTTTGGCCAGCTCCTGAAACGATTTGATAACCTCGGGTGCATACATCGCAAATTGCTCAAGTGCAATACCCGACAGTGAAAAGGCAACCTTGAATTGTCCGTTGTGCTTTTTCAGCGTTTTCAGCAATATTTTATTAGCCGGCAAATAGCATTCGTCGGCAACCTTGCGAAGGATCGTTTCGTTGGAATAATCATCGTAATAATATGAGTCGTTGCCAATATCGAAAAACCGGTACCGGCGGTATCTGAAAGGTTGATGAACCTGAAAATATAAGCATATTGTCTTCATGATATAAATATTTAAAGCGTATTCAACATTTTTTGGTAAATACTGCGAACATGTTTGGCCGATTTTTTCCACTGCAGGGAATCGACTTCTGTACGGGCGTGTTTTTTAAAAGTTTTTGCCAGAGCAGGGTATTCAACAATTGCATGAATGGCATCGGCCATGGCGTTGATATCCCAAAAATCAATTTTTATGGCATGGGTTAATATTTCAGATACTCCCGATTGTTTTGATATAATAGTGGGAACATCGCTTTGCATTGCTTCTAAGGGCGATATGCCAAAAGGTTCAGATACAGACGGCATTACATACACGTCGCTAAGTTTAAGCATTTGAAAAACATCATTTCCGCGTAAAAATCCGGTAAAGTAGAAATAATCGGTAATGCCGAGTTGTGCGGCACGTCGTACCATGGCATTCATCATGTCGCCACTTCCGGCCATAACAAAACGTACGTTACGTGTTCGTAACAGTACCTGGTAAGCCGCTTCAACAAAATATTCAGGCCCCTTTTGCATGGTGATTCGCCCCAAAAAAGTAACAATTTTTTCGTTAAAGCCTTTTCTGAGCGTTAGTTTATCGGCATGTTCAACCGGCTCAACAGCATTATATACCGTTTCTACTTTTTGGGGGTCGATGTTATATTTTTCTATAACTGTTCTGCGTGTAAGGTTGCTAACCGCTATGATTCTGTCGGCAGTTTCCATCCCTTCGCGTTCAATGGCGTAAACCTTGGGGTTTACACTTCCGCCACTACGATCGAAATCGGTGGCATGTACGTGAATGATCAGCGGTTTGCCCGATGCTTTTTTTGCAGCGATCCCAGCCGGGTATGCCAGCCAGTCGTGGGCATGAATTAAATCAAATTCGTTATCGGTGGCAATGGTTTCGGCAACTATAGCATACTTGTATATTTCGTTGATAAGATCTGAACCATAAGTTCCTGAAAAAATAATCCGCCCATTGTCGTCTGTTTCCACAAACTGGCTTTTACGTGAAAAGCGGGCACTCGTCAATTTCCAAAATTCATCCGGGTCGGTGTAAGGAATTATCTTAGAATTGACCTCGTAATAATCAACTATTTGCTGAGTGTTGGTAAGCTGAACTTGCTTTTTTGTAACGGGAACATCACCGGCACCAATAAGTTTAATGGTGCTTTGGTCTTCATCGCCATGAGCTTTCGGGACTACAAACTGCACTTCAATGTCTTTGAAGTTTGACAGCCCGCGTGTAAGGCCATAACAAGCTGTTCCTAAGCCACCTGATATGTGGGGTGGGAATTCCCATCCAAACATTAATACCTTCATATATTTCTAGTATTTGTCGATTATATGATGTGCTCGTAAAATTTCACCAATATTCCAGGCTTGGGAGATCGCTCCCCTGAATTCATAAGGCGGATTGCCATCGTAAAGTTCAGAAATAGAACCAATACATCCCCGGTTCATTTCTTCTTCAAAGGCTTCCATTATTTTTTTCACAAAAGCAAGGCCGCTCCGGTGGTGGACCGATAAATACCCTTCAATGAAAAATCCGATAAGCCACGGGTGTACCGTGCCCTGGTGTATGGCTTTCTCGCGCATTAATTCATCGCCTTCGTACCTGCTTTTGTATTTCGGATTTTTGGGCGAGAGCGTCCGCATACCTTTAGGGGTCAGAAGGTCTTTTTCAGCAAGGCTAAGGATATGTTTTTTCATCTCCTGTGTGAGGGGAGAATATTTCATGGCTGTGGCAATAACCTGATTTGGACGCACATCTTGGTTGCATTGTCCTTCGAAACAATAATCAGCCAGGTATTCTTTCTCCTCAATCCAGAATACATCAATAAACGAGTCTTTCACTTTTTGTGCAACAGGCTTCCAGTATTTAACAAAGGCATTGTCGCCTGATGCCCCGGCCAGTTCTATTGAATAACAGAGGGCATTATACCACAATGCATTGATCTCTACAGTTTGCCCATAGCGGGGGGTTACCGGTTTATCGTTAGCATACGCGTTCATCCATGTTAAGGCTGAATTGGGTGAATATGCATCAATTAAGCCGTTGTCAAGCATTTTTATGTTGAAATCGGTGCCCTTTTTATAAGCGATCAGTATCTTTTTGAAGGTGTTTTTATATGTATTCCAAATATTTTTTTCATCTCCCAGTACTGGTGTGAGTTTTTGAATAGTCCAGAATAGCCATAAAGGAGTGTCGGCGGCAGAATATTCACTTTCAAAACGTCCCCAGCGGGTGGGGAAGAGTCCGTTTTTTAATCTTGAAATATTAGTCAGGAGTATTCTTTTTATAAGTGCGTTGTCTTTTGTTGCAAGTGATAGCCCCGGCAAAGCAATAAATGTTTGATTAACGCGTCCGTTGTACCATGGAAACCCGGCAACAATGTCGGTAAATTGATCTGTTTTAACGAAAAGCTGTTCGGCAGCGTTTTGTAAGCACCCGAAAAATGTGTTCCGGGGTGTCTTCTTTTTTACTTCGGACGTAAATTTTCGTTTTAATTGTTGTGGTTGGGCTTCAACAGTAGAGCCTGAAAAAATAATGCTTTCTCCTTTTTTAATGTCAACTTCAAAATATCCGGGTACGTATAAATCTTCCTGAAAGTCGTATCCCCTTACTCTTTCCTGATCGTATACAATATTGTAGTACCAATCGGGATTGGGCACATATTCTGTTTCTTTGCTAAACTGTAAGTGAAGATTCGGATATCCTTCGTACAGCTTGGTTTTTATTCCTTTCTGAATCGGGGCATATTTGGTGTTAACATACAAATTGCTTTTGCTTAATTGGTGCATGTTGCGAAAAGCAAGAAATGGCTTAAACCGGAGTTTTGTTGGAGAGTTGGCATTTTCAAGTGTATAACGTATCAAAACCTGTTCTTTTTGTTCAACCAAAACTGTTTCGACAGTTAGTACCACTCCACCAACCCGGTAGGTGATTAACGGGGTCTGTTCGGCCTCAAAATCGCGTATGTATTTGTGCCCCTTCGGTTCGTAAACCTCTCCCGCATATTTGTGTATGCCCAGGTTGAATTCTTCACCATGCTGAATTATTGTTGCGTCGAGGGAAGAAAGCAACACGTGCTTGCCACCATCAAGTGTGTAATTGGGGCATACCAGCAAGCCATGATATTTGCGGGTGTTACATCCTGCTAGCGATGTGCAACTGTAAGCACCAGCCCTGTTCGAATGTATTACTTCTCGTTCCAGGGAGTATTCGAGGTTTACCAGTTCATTTTTATTAAATTCTAAATAGCTCATTATGAGATAAAAAACTTAGTTTGTTTTTTTAAGTGCTTCGTTACTTGTCAAGTTGTTTGAAGTGATCTTTTTCTGATTGTAAGTTAATAAAAGGAAAATTGTTTTCAATCGTTTCAATTTTTTTTAACACTGCAAGTGCAAATTTCTTAACCTCATCGGTATTATTGTGTAGGACTCTGTGTGAGGCGGCTTTGTTTACTTTTTCAATTTCGCCGGATAGTTGGATCGTTGATGAACTAAAAAAAGTTTTTTCGAATCTTTCGTAAATTATTTGAACGGCAGTTTCCGACAGGTGTGCCATATCTTCAGCATAAAAGCGGTAATCGCGCAATTCATCATTAACAATCTCGTATGATGGAAAGTATGATATGTTTTCGGGGTTTTGTTTTATCAATTCGTCAATTGCCAGCAGCAGGGTTGATTTGCTTAACTGATTTTCGTGCGCCCCATCTTTCAGGTGTTTTACCGGACTAACGGTGAAAACAACTTTTAACTTGTTATTGAATGACTTTAATTGTTCTATTTTTTCGTTCCAGTTACGAATAATGGCATCAACCGATAATCTTTTGCGGGTAAAATGTGATGAAGGGAGCTTATGGCAGTTGGCAACAATCTCCCCGCTTTCTGATAAACGGTAAACCCATGCAGTGCCGAATGTGACAAATAAAACACCGGCTTGTTTTAAAAAGTCATGGGTGTTTTTGATACACTGGTTCGCTTCACTTACCACAATATCAGGGTCGTGATGTGAAAAGCTACCATGAAAATCGTAAGAATGCCATAGCCCTTTATTAAAAATGAGCTTTTCTTTTTCAACTGATATGTTTTTAATGCTGCGGGTTATTGCATCCGAAATCGATGCGGGGTTATAGAGAACTCCCAATGGATTTTTCAGGATGTTGAATTTTTTGCGCGTAAGTATGTTTCCTATGTTGTCGGAAAAACATGAGCCAATCATAATAACCGGAGTCTCATGTGTAATACTGAAAGGTGCTTGTTCGGTTTTTATTTTAGTGTATAGTGCTTTTCCCATTTTGTAAAAATATTTATTTTAGGTGGTTAAATATAGCCTTAATGCTATTGTTTTGTGTTGTTTTTATTAAATACTGTTTACAGTAATTAACATTTTCTTGCCAATTTAGAATCTTAAATATTTTACAAAAAACATACATTTGCCCAAAATATCTTATTATGATTATTGATACGCATTCACATATATATTCAGAAGACTATAACGGAGATATGGGCGAAGTTGTTCAGCGGGCTTTCGATGCCGGTGTTGAGAAAATTTTACTGCCAAATATTGATAGCTCGTCCATAAAGATGATGCTAGATCTGGCATCCAGTCGTCCTGGTTCTTTTTTCCCTATGATGGGGCTTCATCCAACTTCGGTGAAAGAAGATTATAGAGAAGAGATGGAAGTTATTGAATACTGGCTTAATAAACAGAAATTTTACGCGATAGGCGAAATAGGTATTGACTTTTACTGGGACGATACATTTCGGAAAGAGCAGGAATATACATTTCGCAGGCAACTTCAGTTAGCTAAGGCTTACAATTTGCCGGTATCCATTCATACCCGTAATTCGTTTGAGGTAGCCATGCGTATTGTAGATGAAGAGAATAACGGTAGCTTAACCGGAGTGTTTCATTGTTTCACAGGTACTGCCGATCAGGCAAAAGAAATTATTGCACGAGGATTTAAAATTGGTGTGGGGGGTATTGTTACGTTCAAAAATGCAGGAATTGATAAAATGGTTGCTCAACTCTCACCTGAAGATATTCTTTTAGAAACCGATTCGCCATATCTTGCTCCTGTTCCCAATAGAGGAAAGCGGAACGAGAGTTCATATATTGTACATATATTAAAAAAGGTATCTGATATTTTTGATATACCTGAAAATGATATTGCCCGAATAACGTCAAAAAATGCTGAGCAACTATTCAAAATTTAGCATTTATCGTATCTTCATTGAGTTTAAAATTGTAATTTTGGTCAGAATTTTGAAACAATGAAGCCGTCAGTTTTAATTATATACACAGGTGGTACCATCGGGATGGTTCAGCGTCCGGGAGACGGATCCCTGGCTCCGGTGAATTTTGATGAGTTGTCGAAAGATATCCCTATGCTTAATGAATTTGGGTATCTCATCGATTCAATATCATTTAACCCTGTTTTAGATTCGTCGAACATAACCCCTGATATTTGGTACGAGCTTGCCCGTACCATTGAGGAGAATTATGAAAAATACGACGGTTTTGTGGTGCTTCATGGTACCGATACAATGGCTTATACAGCATCGGCTTTGAGTTTTATGGTTGAAAACCTGGATAAGCCGGTTGTTTTTACAGGTGCACAATTACCAATTGGAATATTGCGTACCGATGGGAAAGAAAATCTTATAACAGCCGTCGAAATAGCTGCTGCCAAAATCAATGGTCAGTCAAAAGTTCCTGAGGTTTGTATTTATTTTAATTCAAAACTTTTCAGGGGTAACCGTACATCTAAAATAGATTCTCAGCAATTCAGGGCATTCGATTCGCGAAATTATCCTGAACTTGCTAAAGCAGGTGTCGAAATTACCTACAACCTGGATTTAGTAAATAAAACAACCAACAAAGGTATTTTTAGGGTAAATTACAAGTTTGACACGAATGTGGTCATTTTAAAGTTATTTCCCGGCATCCAGCCCTCGGTTGTCGATTCAATAATTAATATTGAAGGGCTAAGGGGGATTGTCCTTGAATCGTATGGCTCGGGCAATGTGCCTAACTCATCGTGGTTTACCGATTTGATTGAAAAAGCTGTGAAAAAAGGAATCGTAGTTTTTAATATTAGTCAGTGTGTAGGAGGCAGGGTTCAGATGGGGATGTACGAAACAAGTGTAAACATGCAAAAACTGGGTGTTGTAAGTGGTAACGATATGAGCACAGAAGCATCGCTCACAAAACTAATGTTCTTGCTGGGGCAGAATCTGAGTATAAAAGAAGTTAAGAAGTATTTAGGACAAAACCTGAAAGGAGAAATAACTTTGTAGTTTTGTTTGTTCTTCATTTTTTTTTGTATTTTTCACCCCTCAAAATTGCTTTAAATAAAAGCTTTTGGCACGGTTTCTATGTTTTTCAGGCAATTGAAGAATTGAGACAGTAATTTTTTACAAAATCGTTCTGTTAAGTATTGACCAGATTTTTTGAATTTGGGAGTGGATAATAAAAATCTGAAGAAATAAAATCGAGGCATGTTGTATAACATGTTTTGTGTTTTAATGTTGAAAAATGCACGATTTTTGGAGAGGTGCAGGAGTGGCTTATCTGGCACGCCTGGAAAGCGTGTGTACCCGAAAGGGTACCGAGGGTTCGAATCCCTCTCTCTCCGCCACGGAAAAAGGATTAAATAATTTTTTATATAAATAAAATAAATCAGAATAATTGTTGAATAAATTTAAAAATCATCATGAAAAAATTATTTGCGTTAATAGCTGTTCTTACGATATTCATGTTTGGAATATCGGTTAATGTTGTTGCCCAGGATCAGGCTGAAGTAGCTACTGAAGTGGCGGATTCTACCGCAGCTGATTCTACTGCAGTTGACATCGCTGCTGACCCTATTGAAGAGGAAGCAGTAGCTGCTGAAGAAGGAAATTCTCTTCACAGCCAATTGAAACAAAAATTTATCGAAGGTGGTCCAACCTTCATGTCGTTCGTATTAATTGCCTTAATTCTTGGTTTGGCATTAGCTATCGAGCGTATTATTTATCTGAATCTTGCTACTACTAACACTAAGAAGCTACTTGCAAACGTTGAGGAAGCTTTACAAAGCGGTGGTGTTGAAGCGGCCAAAGAAGTTTGCCGTAATACACGTGGCCCGGTAGCCAGTATTTTTTACCAGGGACTTGACCGTCACGATGAAGGTGTTGACGTTGTAGAAAAGTCAGTAGTCTCATACGGTAGTGTACAAGCCGGATTACTTGAAAAAGGATTAAGCTGGATTGCCTTGTTTATTGCATTGGCTCCTATGCTTGGATTCTTGGGAACAGTAATTGGTATGATTGACGCGTTCGATGCTATTGAGGTAGCTGGTGACATTAGCCCGTCGTTGGTAGCTGGTGGTATTAAAGTGGCCTTGATTACAACTGTAACCGGTTTGATCGTTGCGATTATTCTTCAAATCTTTTACAACTATTGTGTGGCAAAAATTGACAGTATTGTAAACAGCATGGAAGATGCTTCTATTACATTACTTGACATGATTGTTAAACATGATGCTAAAAAATAAGAAAGTCAATGGATAAAAAAGGAAAAATAACTTCAATAATCCTTTGGGTTTTGATGCTTGTGTCGATTGCACTATTTGCTTATATGCAGGTGTCGATTGATAGTGAGACAAACCCCGGGGCAAGAGCAGTACAAGCCATTACAATGAATCTTAACTGGGCTTACGTATTATTTTCGATAGCAGCTGTTGTTGCGGTGGTTTTTGCAGTCGTTCAAATTGTTGGCGATAAAGCTAAAATCATCAGTACTGTAGTTTCGCTATTGATATTAGGTGCTGTTTTAGGAGTAGCTTATTCATTAGCATCAAGTGAGATTCCAAATTTCTTTGGAGTTGATAAATTTATTGCTGATGGTTCGCTAAACGAAACGATTTCACGTTGGGTAGGTACCGGTTTATATTTTGTATATATTCTTTTCGGTGGAGCTTTTCTATCGATTATAGGATTTGGTGCTACCAGTATTTTTAAACGTTCTTGATGTTTGTAAACATCTTAAAAAATTAAATTATGCCAAGGAAATTACCCGAATATAATGCTTCATCGTTGGCCGATATCGCTTTCATGTTGCTTATCTTCTTCCTGGTAACAACTACCATGGATATTGATAGCGGACTTGAAAGGAGATTGCCTCAGTGGGTTGACCCTGAGGATATCGAAGATACGCCGCCAATTAAGGAGCGTAACGTTTTTGTTGTATTAGTTGACCGCAATAACCGTTTGATGGTTGAAGGAGAACTAACACGGGTAGAGGACTTAAAGGATAAAGCCAAAGAATTTCTTACAAACCCGATGAATGATGAAACTCTTCCTGAAAAAGAAGTTAAGGAAGTTCCATTCTTCGGGCCATATGAAGTACTGACAAAGAGTTCTGTAATATCATTACAGAATGATGTTGGTACAACTTACGGAACATATATTGCCGTACAAAATGAGTTGGTTGCCGCAATTAACGAGTTGCGTGAAAATCTGGCTCAAAGGAAATTTGGTAAATCATATGAAGATCTGAATGAAGATCAACAGGATGCCGTTAAGGAAATTTACCCGCAAAAGATATCAGAAGCTGAACCCAAAAAGATAGGAGGAAGATAATATGTCAAAATTTAGAAAAGATGACGGAAAAGAAACTCCTCAAATATCAACATCAGCATTGCCAGATATTGTGTTTATGTTGTTGTTTTTCTTCATGGTTACAACAACCATGCGCGAAACAACACTGAAAGTAAGTATAGCTTTACCACAGGCAACTGAAATATCCAAGCTGGAGAAAAAATCGCTTGTGAGTTATGTTTATGTAGGTCCGCCTCAAAAACAATATATCTCACAATTAGGTAGTGAGCCAAGAATTCAGCTTAACGATGAGTTTGCAAAGGTTGGTGATATAACCGATTTTGTTGAATCTGAACGTCAGGCGATGGATGAGAATGAGCAAAAGCAAATGATTGTATCTTTAAAGGTAGATGAATATACTAAGATGGGTATTGTTACAGATATTAAGCAGGAGTTGCGTAAAGCTGCAGCATTACACATTAATTACTCTTCACGACAAGGAGCTAATTATTAGTAGAAAACAAATTATTGTATGAAATATAAAGGGTGGCTTTTGGCCACCCTTTTATTTTTACTTAGTGTCAGCAAGAAAACTACTTTTTTTTCAAGTGATTGAATCGAAAAGTTCAATTTCAAGGCTTGGCCTTTCTGAAAATCAAGGAGTTTACTTTCGTAAGTGACTGTTTTCAGAAAGGGCGTAACGCAGTAATTGGGCTTTTCGGGCAAGCACTACTTAATATTTTTAAATCTTTCTTGTTTTAGTACGAATGCTGATCGTGAAGGTATGTATAGCCTGAGATAATGCTGTTTTGTTTCAGTCGGTATCGTGTAATATGTGATTCGTTCATCAATTCTGTCAAAACCTCCAAAGTTTCCCGAGTCGGTATTGAGTACCACATTATACTTTGACGGATTTAATGGGATTCCATAATCTGCAAATGATTGAGTGGGGTTAAAATTGAAAATAAAAAGATATTCGTTGCGTTTGAAAACCAAAACCTGGTCGGCTTTGTTTTCCCATATTTTATATACTTCAGGCGTTGCCAGTAAATTGTTCTCTTTAATCAACGCTATCATATCACGGTCAAAATCTTTTAACCACTGATATTTAAGTTCGTTATTATCGGAAATACTCCATAGCCTGCTGGCATGCTTATATGACCAGTTATTTCCTTCACGCGGAAAGTCGATCCACTCGGGGTGCCCAAATTCATTTCCCATGAAATTGAGATATGCCCCACCTGCACAGCTGGCCGTTATAAGTCGTATCATTTTATGTAGAGCGATACCGCGGTCAACAGTTAAATTGGGTTGGTCTTTTCGCATGCTGAAGTACATTTCTTTGTCAATCAAACGAAAAATAATTGTTTTGTCACCAACCAATGCCTGATCGTGGCTCTCGGCATAATTTACTACTTTTTCATCGTCGCGGTGGGCGTTCATTTGGTGAAAAATATCACCTACTTCCCATTCTTCATCTTTCTGTTCTTTTATGAGTTTTATCCAGTAATCGGGTACACCCATGCTCATACGATAATCAAAGCCAAAACCTCCGGAGGTTATTGGTGCCGCTAATCCGGGCATGCCACTCACATCTTCGGCAATGGACAGAGCTCCGGGTTTAAATTCGTGAATGAGTTTATTGGCTAATATGAAATACACTATAGCATCGTAATCAAGATTAGGAGAGAAATAATCATCGTAGCCTGAGAAGGCTTTTTCAAGGCCGTGGTCGAGGTATAGCATACTGGTTACACCGTCGAAGCGGTAACCGTCAAACTGGAATTCATCAAGCCAAAAGCGGATGTTAGAGAGGAGAAAATGCAACACTTCGTTTTTGTTGTAGTTGAAGCAATACGAGTCCCACGCAGGATGCAATCCCCTGCCACCTTCGTGGAAAAATTGGTATTGTGTACCGTCAAATTTCCCCAGGCCCTCCACCTCATTTTTTACGGCATGCGAATGTACAAGATCTATTATTACAGCAATATCCATGCTGTGAGCTTCATCTATTAGTGCTTTGAGTTCATCGGGGGTGCCAAACCTCGAAGACGGAGCAAAAAAGCTTGAAACGTGATAACCGAAACTGCCATAATATGGATGTTCAGGAATTGCCATGAACTGGATGACATTGTATCCGGCCTCTTTTATACGTGGAAGGGTCTCTTTTCTGAATTCATTATACGTGTGAACCCGCTCTTCTTCTCCCGCCATTCCAATATGTGCTTCGTAAATGAGCGGTGCCTCGTTTTTGCGCCTGAAATTTTTATTCTTCCATTTGTATTCTTTTGGCGGATACCAAACCTGTGCATTAAATATTTTTGTGTCGTTATCCTGTACAACGCGTTGTGCCCATGCCGGGATGCGTTTTCCTTCTCCACCTTCCCATTTTACCTGCAAGGCATACAAATCGCCATGCTTTAGCTGGCTTTCTTCGAGTTTTAGTTCCCACTTGCCATTGGCTTGTTTTTCGAATGCAAACTCAGTTTGTAAAGCCCAGTTATTGAAATCCCCTGTTAAAAAAATCTCAGTGGCGTTGGGTGCCCACTCTCTTATGTGCCAAAATCCCTTTTCTTTGTGAATGCCAAAGTAACGATGCCCCTGTGCAAAATCACTCAGGGCACTGTCGTTGCATAGTTCTATCTCTTTTTTCTCTGATAGGTTGTGCAAGGTTTTGTATATATCAGAATATGGCTTTAGCCATGGGTCAATTTCGGTAATATGAAGGTTTTTCATCGCGTGCATTTTTGTTTAGTCTAAAGTATGAATTTATACCGACTTTAGGCAGCCAGCAGCAAAAAATAACGATGAAATTGATTTACGCTTGTTTCTATTTGAATTGAAAGCTTTGTGTTATTGCTTAATAATCACTTTTCAACAGCAATTCCAAATCTCCAGGGGTGTCAACTCCGATGTTGGGATGATTGGTAGTGGAAACCTTTATTTTGTATCCGTTTTCGAGCCAGCGTAGTTGTTCTAATTTTTCAGACTTTTCGAGCGGGGTTTGATCCAATTTTGTGATTTGGCTGAGGGTTTCGGTATGCATAAAGCCCCATATGTAACAAATAAGGGTAAATTACGACGATATTTTTAACGCAGCATAACTCGAATAA
>JAQIDF010000302.1 GCA_027858145.1 Prolixibacteraceae bacterium
CGTGTTTTTAAGGGGGGGGTAGGTTAAAAAAAACTACAAAAACATTTTGTAAACGACTAAAATTCAGAATAATACAAACACAAAGCCGACTGACTTCAAGTTTTGTCGGTTTATAGTGATTTTTTATAAATAACTTACTCCAGTATCCATATCTTAAGTACAATCAATAGTTTTTAAAATAAGTGATATTATTGAAGCTCAGTTTCTAAATTTGCAACGACTTGTTTAACATCTTCATTATCGGGGTATGACTTGAGAATTGTTCGCCCTAATTCTAATGCTTTTGAATTATATTCGTTGTCAAGGTAGAATTTCAGTAATACCAGGCGGCTATCGAGATTATCAGCAATTTCAACCTCACGTTTTAAAAACTTCTCTGCCTTTGGCTTTTCATTCATAAAGTCGTACATCATGGCAATATTATGACTCACCCGAGGGCGGTCGGGAGCCATTTCCGACACTCTCAACAAACTTGATAATGACTGGTCGTATTTGCCCATTTCTGACAACAACAGGGCATACGAATAACGGGCATTAACATCCTCCGGCATATCTTCAAGATACTCGCTGAACAATCTTTCCGCCTTATCATTTTCACCTTTGCGATTATACAAATAAGCTAAATTGAGCTTTACAAAATACATTTCTTTATCCTGCCTGTAGGCTGCCAGGTAATACTTCTCTGCATTTTTAAGGTCATTCTGATTGTAATAATAATTGGCCAGGTTAATTTTGCCTGTCGGAAAATCGGCATTGTAGTTCAATACGTCCTTATATTCTTTAAGTACTTTATGATAAAGCTCTTTATAGTCTGCCGGAATTTGCTCTTCGCCAAGCTGCATCAAACGCTGCACAGCTTCAACCCTTACCGCTTTGGTTGCATCGTTTAGAGATGAAAGCAAACGTTCAGTGTTTTCTGTATTTTGCTCATGCAAGCTACGAATTGAAGCCACACGAAGTGAAGGATTGATGTGGTTTAAATACGTATCCTGAATGTTACTTAGCGAATCGGGATAATAAGTGCCCAAATCGACGATGGCCAGGCTACGTATACTAGGTGGAAACAACTCATTTTCTAGTATGTACTTCAACTCTGAAGCTGCTTCTGCTTCTCCATTTTTTGCAGCATGAAAAGCTTCGGCATAATGATACCTCCTGCGCTCACCAAACCATTCAGTAATAAAATCTTCAGCCCATTCGTTCGTTTCATCGGCATGGCACTGGTTACAAGCATTGGGTGTTCCGTGTTTTATTGAAAGATCGGGGCGGGGAATCCTGAAACTGTGATCATTCCTGTAATCTACCCCCATGTAATATTGTCCGTGCATGTGGCAATTGATACATTCAGTACCGGAACCAACCTCAAATTTCACACCCGATTCTGACACCACAGTTTCTCCGGGCATCCCGTAATCCTTGTGCCTGTGATGACTATAGTCACCATAAATATCCTCCCGATGGCATTGATAACAAAGTCGGTTATCGTCAAACAAACGCTCTCCACTATGCACATTATGGCAATCGTTACACTGGACACCACGATTGCTATCAAACATTTTACTTTGTAAAAACGAAGCATACACATAATCTTCGTCCAGAATCTGGCCATCGACATGCCAACTGGGCTCATCAGGCAAATCAGGGATACTATGGTCATAAATACTACCAACAGAATGATCAAAATCTCCCAGTGAAACTTTGCGGGAATGGCACCGAACGCAATTATCAACATACTGAGCATTATCAATACCGCTTGTTTTTACCAACGATCCATAATTTTGAAATTTTGCCTGCGAATATTCGGGTAAATTGGCCCATTCAACATGCCGTGAGCCCGGACCATGACAAGCTTCACAGCTCACATCAATTTCTGAATACGTGGTATGGTAAGTATCGGTTTTATAATCGTAGTTTTTTTGCAGGTTGGTTGAATGACATTCAGCACACATACCATTCCAGGTTTGGGCCTGATTTGTCCAATGCAACCAGTTTTCATGGTTCATTTCTTCATCTTTGTATAACGAATCGACCATGTTGTACCAGGTGCTGTCAAGCGTATTCCATGTAAGCGGCAAGGCCTGTAAACGACCACGGTCAAATTCAACCAGATACTGTTGCAAGGGCGTGAAGCCAAATACATATTTAACCTCAAATTCCTGCATTGTACCATCTTCACCATCTGTGTATACAAAAAATATGTCTCCTTTTTTGTACATCTTATGAACACGCCCACCACTTTCAAGTGTAACATCAGAAAAATCGGCCAGTACGGTTGAATTTGTAGCAATATCCATGGCGCGGTCGTGGTGTGATCCTTCCCAATCGTTATATTCTCCCAGGTGACATTCTTTACAATTATCGCCTCCTACATATTCAGGTTGTTTTTCGTTTGGCAATACCGATTTGTTTGACATCGATACCTCAACCAACAAATAAACCGGTAGAAATAGAATAAGGGCAACACCTAATATAAGCGCAATTTTTTTGTACTGTATGATGTCCATGGTTAAATGTATTTTATCTGAGCCTGTTCAAATTTATTACGCCTTACCGGATGTGCTATATTAACAAGCACTTTGCCATCTTTAAAAACAATCGGGTAATAATCGAGCGGACGGCTTGCAGGAGGTGAAAGCACTTCGCCTTTACTATTAAAAGCAGAAGCATGGCAAGGACACTCAAGTTGCAAACTATCTGCCTTTAACTGTACGGCACAACCTAAGTGGGTGCATTTTGATGATACAGCAATAAACCCGCCATCTTCAAACCGGTGTAAGAAAAAATGAGCTGAACCAAAAGGATACATTTTACCATTCTCAAAAAAGGAAATATCCCCTGCATCATATAAGTCGCTTTGAGTGTTTTGAGGTATCTTTATTTTAAGAAGTCTTACAAAAACATAGATTAACTGAAATGATAACAAGGCATAAAAAAAACTCCTCAAAAACTTCCGTCGGTCAACTATAAATTTCTTCATATCAAAAATATTAACTGCATCCCTTCTCCCCTAAGTAAACTACCAGTCAGCATCATCGTAATATAAGCGGCTAATATAAATGTGACGATGGCAATTATAATTTCCATTCGGCATGCCTGCTTGTTTCGTTTTAAATACAAGATAAAAAGGGCAACCGGAATAAAGTAAATAAGGCTTGACAACAACCCCGTGCTTATAATAGACGGCCATCCGGAAAGCCGGTTACTTAAATCAAGGACCGTATCACTCAAAACAACAAAAGCAAAGGTGTAAATTACAGAAGATACAGCTGAAAGGATGGTCAGCTGTTTTCCTTTAGATGAGTAAAACCAAACGCCTTTTTTTATCTCAGTAAATTTAAGGAAAGGGATACTTATAAAGAATATAAGCACCAATAATGGTATAATAAACGCCCCAAAAGTTGGATGAATATGCATAAGTAACTCCTGAAACCCCATAAAATACCATGGAGCCCGGCTTGGATTCGGGCTAACCAGTGGTTTGGCTTTTTCAAGCAATGGAGCATCTACAAAAACAGAAAATAAAAATATTGCAAGCAGCAAAATGAGAGCCACTATGATTTCTTTATAAACAAGGTGTGGATTAACATCGGTCATTTTTTTATCTGTCCCGGCAGGCAAAGCCACACCTCCGGATTTTCGAACTAACCAAAAGTGGACAGACAAAAAGAAAATCATCAGGAATGGCATTAACCCGGTATGAAAATGATAAAAACGAAGAAGCGTGTTTTCGTTAACCACGTCTCCCCCTCTGATGATATCAGCCAAACCATTACCAACAAAAGGGATGTAGGTAAGCATGTTTGTCATAATGGTTACCGCCCAGTACGACAACTGATCCCATGGCAAAAGATACCCTGTGAAATTAGCACTTAAAACCAAAAACAAGAGCACCAGTCCATAAATCCAGTTTTTCCGCCGTTCTTCAAATATCGATTGAGAATAGAAAACCCGCACCAAATGCAAAAAAGCAACCACCACCAGCGACATGGCACTCCAATAATGAAGGTTACGTAGAAGTGATCCAAATAAAACTTCTTGCTGAAGATTAACAATTGAATCGTGTGCTTCACCAGCAGATGGGATATAAGCAAACCGAAGCATCATACCCGTAATAAAAAGCACAACAAATAAAAGGGCTGCAATTCCTCCCAGCCCAAAAGTACGATCGAAACGTATAGCTTCAGCCCTTACCTTTTTAGGATGAAAATGCAAAAAGAAACGGGCAATAGAATGCTTCATTTGTAAAATATTTTCTTATACTCAAACATCACTTAGTTTAAATTTAAACAGGAGCAAATATAAAAAAATTGAATGTTGAAACCTTTGCGTTCGTTCATATTAGAATAAAGCTGAATATATAAATCATTTCGTTTTTACCCATTTCGAGCTTCCAAACTCTTTATATCCGATTTTAATCACCTTTGCAACAACCTTATCTGTTACTTTTATTTTTGTGTTCTGATGATACAAAAGTTCAAACTTTACTCGGTTTTTTCAGCAATCTCTTTTCTTTTCTGATTTAAAACTTTCTGCATTTTTTTTACCACACCCTTGTATTCCGGATCATCAACAACATTGATATTTTCATCATAGTCGTATTTATGATCGTACAACATCTTTCCAACTGCCTTATTATCAGAGATCCATTCTGTATAAGAATACCGGTCATTAATGACCGTTTCACCATCGTGATACCTTGAATAAATAAATTCCTTATTTGTAGCGTCAGGACTTTTCAATATATTGGCAAAAGAATCACCATCAAGGTGGGATGGGACTGCAAGTCCGGTAAGGTCACATAATGTGGGATAAATATCAATAAACTCAACGAATGAACTTGTTTTCACATTACGCGAGAAATCGGCTCCGGGAGCATTGACAATAAGGGGTGCATTTAATACCCTCTCAAAATTACAATGCTTACACCACAAACCATGCTCGCCCAAATGCCAGCCATGATCACCCCAAAGCACAATAATTGTATTTTCATCCAATTCTAATTCTTCCAGTTTCTTCATCAATTTGCCAACTTGTGCATCTGTATATGAAACCGAAGCATAGTAGCCATGAACCAGTTGTTTTTCGAGTTCTTCAGAAACCGGCCCTTCTTTAGGCACCCCGGCATACATCCCCCTCAATTCATTCCATTGGTGCATTGCCTTTTGTGGGGCATCCTTTGGAATGTATGGGTTATCAGCTAGCTTCAGATCATATTTATCATACATGTCCCAATACTTTTTAGGAGCATTGAACGGTAAGTGAGGTTTAACAAATCCTACAGCGAGGAAGAATGGTTCGCCGTTTTTCTTAAAATTCTCAAGTTCATCCATTGCCTGTTCAGCAACCATCCCGTCGGGGTATTTGTTATCAGCAACATCAGCCGCTTCGAAAGGCGGGCCTATAACGGCATTTGGTTTTTCAGGATCGCGGTTCGCTTCAATAATTTTTTTCGATTCTTCTGTGAGGTATGCCTGCCATCCTATTCCGTCGTGATCGGGCGAATAAGGATCAGAAGACCATGCCCCAAGGTCATCATCGATATGATGATATACTTTGCCTAATGATAAGGTAGTATAACCATTATTCTTGAAGTACTTCGGCAAACTGGGATGATTGGGGAAATCATTATCTTTCCGCGTAAAATAATTCACAAACCTGTTGGCGGTTGGGTAAACACCTGACAATAAACTAGCCCGGGAAGCGCCACAAACCGGCACACTGCAATAAGCCTTTGTGAACACAGTACCCGATTCGCCTAATTTATCGATATTTGGTGTTTTCATTTGAGGTGTACCATATATTCCAGCTTGTGTTCTTAAATCATCAACAGCAATAAATAATACATTCATTTTTTTTGAATCCTCGCTTGCTAAACTGTTTATGGCAATTCCAACAAAAAGCAGCACAAGAAAACAAGATAAAATATTTTTAATTTTTAACGTACGTTTCATAATTATCTGATTACCTGGTTTTAAAAATATTATTTTTTTTTAGAGTAAAATTACTTTAAAACGTTGAATAATGAGATTTAAAATAGTATTCTTTTTTCAGAACATTCTCTAAATTATCGGGGATATTGTTCCATTTAGATTCCTTATCAAGATGTGAGTTGAAATTAACAATGTACTTGAAGTCTTTTGATCGAATAGACCTTGAGGGAAATACACTTCCATATCTAGTATTTTGAAAAACCTGTAAGGCTCGTTTCAATCCGTAATTGTCACTCTTTTTAATTTCCCATCGGCTGTTACATAAAGTGTGCGGTCATTATTTGTTAAAAAACAATTTGTAGTATTCGGACCGGTATTTAAGTAGCCAAGCGGGTGCCCATTTTTATCAAGTACAAGTACTTTCCCTTCACGGAATAGTGCTATAAACAGGTTGCCATTTTGAGCAACAGCCATACCATCGGGGCCTGATTCACCCAAATAGCTGACATCGGCAAATTTATCAATATTAATTATTTTGCTGTTTCTAATTTTAACACACCAAATGATATTAGTTTGCATGTCACCAATAAAAAATTTGCTGTTATCTGGTGATTTTGCAACCCCGTTGGGCATTTCAAAATTAAACTTTATGGTATCGGTAGTTTTATTGCTTAGTGAATAGCGATACACCCTGTTTTTATATATTTCACGTTGAGCATTGATTGGTTTCAACATGCTGCCCATATAAAATTCGCTAAAAAATACGCAGCCATTTATAATTGTCAAGTCGTTAGGACTCCCAAACTTTTTCCCATCAAAGCTGTTGACCAATATTTCCCTTGAACCACTTCCTTTCTCCAAATCGTATCTGGTTAGTGCCCTGCCTGTGGTTTCGCAGGCGTATAAGAAGTTATCGTGAATAAACAAACCGTTAGAAGCATGACTGTTTTGCTGCCATACCGTTGTTTTGCCGGTAGCCGGTTTGTATTGTAAAATGGATGAACTGTCCATGTCTGAGAAATAGACTAACCCATCGGATGCCACCACTACCCCTTCCGTAAAACCACCATGATAAACGGTTTTTACCGGCCAGTTTAACTCATCAACCTTTGGTTGGGCAAAGGCTATAAACGGCAATATTGCCATGGATACTATTAAAATGAATTGATTGCCCATAATAATTTATATTAGTTAGTGTCAGCAAGAAAACTACTTTTTTTCACTTAACAAAATACATTATTTTATATCACATTCCGTTTCGAATGTTTCAATTTATAGGCCGAAGGCGTTTCCCCAAAATGCTTTTTAAAGGTTTTGCTAAAGTAATTTGAATCGTTATACCCAATGGCATTGCTGATTTCGCTAATGGTTTTATCACCTGAAACAATCAGCCTTGCTGCTTCTTTCATTCGTATTATCCGTAAATATTCGTTTGGAGCGTAACCGCTTGCAGCTTTCATTTTTTTGAAAAATAAAGTGCGGCTAATGCCCATTTTTTCAACCAGGTATTCAACATTCATATCCGGATCGGATATATTTTCAATCACCAGGTTATTCACCCTTTCGTTGAATGTATTGTTATTTTTATTCTCCCCGTTTGGTTCAACGGACTTAACTTCTTCAGCTTCAATCTCTAGTTTTTTCTTTAGTTTTTTTCGTTGCGATATTGTTTGCTCAATTTTAGCAATTAAATAATTAACACTAAAGGGTTTTGTTACATAATCATCGGCACCACACTCGGCTCCTCTTAATTTCTTTTCGTCCGAATCTTCGGCGGTTAATAATATAATGGGAATGTGATTGGTTTCAAAGCTGTCTTTAAGTGTTTTTGTCAACTCATAACCATCGGCTTTGGGCATCACAATATCACTAATAATAAGTTGAGGGATATGTGTTTGGGCCAGCTCGATACCCTGTACTCCGTTTTCTGCCTCAATTACCCGATAACGGCCTGAAAGTTCGGAGGCTAAATAATCCCGCATCTCATCATTATCTTCTACTATCATAATTGTTTCGAGGTAATCGGCACCACGATGAACAACTTTTTCTTTTGACGACTGATGCGAAATAATTATTTCAATATCATCAATTGAATTCAAATCAAATGCATTGCGCTGTTCAACCGAACGGTCAATTTCTCCTGAAACATAAAACTCCTGGTAAACAGGAATTTGCACTTCGAAGGTAGCGCCACCTTTTTCATTATTAAAAACATCAATTTTGCCTTTATGCAGGGTTACAATTTCTTTCGTAAAAAACAAACCAATACCCGTACTGTTTTTGCTGTTATTAAAACGGTCGAAAATATGGGGCAGTTCGTTTTCATTTATCCCAACACCGGCATCAATAACCAGAGCTAAAAGCTTACCGTTTTCTTTATCAACATCAACTTTTAATATGACCTCGCGACCTTGTGGCGTATACCTGAAAGCATTCGATAATAGATTATAAAAAACTTTTTCCAATTGGTGTAAATCGCAATAACCAAAGAAGGAATCTACATTGTACTGATAATCAAACTTCACCCCAATTCGTTGAGACAGTGGCAAAAATACCAGATAGATTTCCCTGAAAAATTCAATAATATTCATTTCTGAAACCTTAAGCTGCATTTTACCTTCGCGTATTTTTCTAAAATCAAGTATCTGGTCAATAAGTCGCTTCAGGTAAATAGCGTTTTTCTTGATTTGCAAACCTTTGTTCCGGGCAAAGTCAGAGCTTTTATGACTCATAATAATCTCTTCAACCGGGCTCAATATCAACGATAACGGTGTTTTAAACTCATGCGAAATATTGGTGTAATATTCAATACGCTTTTCATTTATAGCTTTTTCAACCCGGGCTTTATTTTGCATAATAATCTGACGATACATTATTATCGTAGATGTTGTTATCAGGAGCGAGACAATCAGAATGATCAAAATATATCCGGCTGTTGATTTCCAAAAAGGAGGCGAAATAACAATATTCAATGTTTCTGTTTTATTCATCCATGCACCACTACTGTTAGTGCCGTTAACTTTCAGGGTATACTCGCCGGGTGGTATTTTCCGGTACATTGCACTGTTGTTGGTTGTTGGGTTACTCCAATAACTATCATAACCTTCAAGAATATATGAATATTGAATGGCATCGGGACGCTCAAAATCAAGCACCGAGAAATACATGTTAATGTTGTTCTGATCGTGTTTTAATTTTATTTGCTCCTGCTCCTCGATTGACGATTTAAGAATTGAAGAATTCTGGCTCGTTATATGCTCACCATTAACCTCGAGCCTTGAAAATAAAATCGGAAATTGTGTTGAATCTTTTTGAATAGAATCAGGATGAAAAATCAAAAACCCGTCATTGCTCCCAAATACCAGTTCTTGCTTCGAAGTCTTTTGAGAACAACCTTCAGAAAAGGTCAGCGGCAAATAGCTGTTTTTTATATGGTATTTCTCAATAACACCATTGGCAACATCAAGACTGAACAGGCCATTGTCTGTCCCCATCCATATATTTCCATTATAATCCTCTTCAATACTGTAAACATTAGGGCTGAGAATCTGGTTTTTATGATGAATCCAGTTGAAATTTCGTTTCTGAAAGTCACTTGCTTTTAACTGGTTTATTCCCCCGTCGAGCATTGCCAGAAATATATCGTCATTTTTCGATTGTTTAATCTGGTACACTACTTTACCCGACATGCTGTTTTCGTCTATTATAGATGGCGATAAGTTTACAAAACGTTTTTCGGTTGAACGCAAATATTTGCTTTCCAGTATAGATACACCTTCCGAGGTGGCAATCCACAAGTTTTGCTGCACATCGAAAAACAAATCACGCACCTCGTTTGATACAATTCCCGAGGATGATTCTGTTCGAGGCAGGAAATTCTGAAAAACGGCTCCTTCAAACGGATTAGTCAGTAAGTCAAGTCCGCCCAAAAAAGTACCAATCCAATACTGACCATGTACATCCTGATTTATACTATAAACATTATCGGAGCTCAATGAATTTGAATTAAATGGATCATGTACAAGATGCACAACCTCGACATCAGCATGATGCAGCCTGTCGATAAATGACAACATTGATTTAATAATGTAGATACCGTTACCTTTGGTACCAATCCAAAGGTTATGATCACTGTCGAAAAACAAACAATATACATTTGTTGCCGGAAAAGCATCCGAATTATTTAAATCATCGGGCAAGGTGCCAATTAATTCACGGTCTTTATAAATATGTATTTTCCCGGCCTTGGTACCTACCCAAACGTTACCAAGAACATCGGTTGTCACCGACCGGATATAATTATCAAAACCGGTTTTCGGGTTATCAACAGGTGCTATGCGACGTAAGCGGTCACTTTTTAGTGATATTTTATTTACGCCGCCATACGAAGTTCCAATCCAAAGATTTTTCGAGCGATCTTCGTACATTGACAACACGATATCAGAAGACAAACTCCCTGTATTATCAGGTGAATGTTTAAAATGTTGAAAACGCTGCTCTTTGCGGTCATACAAAAAGAGTCCGCCTCCATTTACACCAACCCATAAATTATTATTGCTGTCCTCCAGTAGAATTTGCTTATCAGGTTCACCCAAAAAATAGCGGTTCGAATAATTCAATCCATAGTAACGAAATTTACGTTGTGATGGTAAATATTGGTACACTCCTCTTTTTTCGGTCACCAACCAAAAAGTATCGTAACTATCGGTGAAGATTTCAGAAATATAAGATGAAAAAGGTAAGTTACCCGGAAATTGTTTAAAATATTGTACATTACTGTTTTCGGGCTCAAAATGAAGGATCTCTCCTTGTGTTGACCCAAAAATAACCTGCCCGTATTCATTATGATTTATTGATGAGACATTTCCGTTAAAATATCCGGATAACAAATTCTGAAAAACAAATTGCTGTGAGATAATATCATATATAAAAACTCTGCCGGAGTTGGCTCCCATATATAGTTTTTGTTCATATTCGTGAATTTGAACAAAAGCATTTTCGCCATCTTTATAAAAAAAATCAGGTTTAGCTTCATATAACTCATGTTGCGGAACAACAAGACGCAACACACCCTGGTTTGTACCTATCCATATATTCTGGTTTGAATCTTCATATACAAAATTAACGCTGTTGTTTTGCATCCATGGTTCATTATCAAAAGATTGAATCTTTAACTTAGCATTTCTGCCAGAAGTGTAATATGCCCTTAATAAACCACTGCTGTGTGTAATCCAAACATCACCGTTTGAAGAAACAAAATGAGATGTGGATTTTGAACTTTTGGGTATTATCCCCATCTCCTTGAAATTGAGTACAACATTACTCGTGGGATCAACGCGGTGTACATTTCCGAGTATACTCCGTGCCCATATAAAACCGTTTTTATCTTCAAACACAACACTGAGCCTTGAATCACTCAGGCTGGCTGTATCGCCCATTACTGTTTTATATACATCAAACGAATGGCCGTTGAATCGATTTAATCCACCCGATGTAGCAAACCACAAATACCCTTTTTCATCCTGAATAATATCGCGTATCAAATTATTCGACAACCCATCATTAGAGGAAATATGTTCAAACACATAGTCGCTTGACATTAGGGGATTTGTACATAACACCAACAAAATAATCACTATATTTTTCATACAACTAAAGATCCTTTAACGCCTTATATTCAAATAACATCAACGAAAATAAGAATATTTTCCCGAACCTTGATCGCCTAATATGGCAATCTGTAAAAAATACCCCCAATTTGATATTCTATACCAATAAAAACCAATTTGTCTTGTTATATCTGTACAATTTTACCGGTTGCATTTTTGCATTTAATGGACTTTTGTTGTGATGTTTTTTTTTAAAATCAAACTAAACTTAATTGTAAATGCAACGATCATTTTATTTACGAATATTTACGTTCATTTTGACTTTATCAGCTATTTATAGTTGCGATAAAGCGAAAGAAAATTATTATGAACGGCCCGAGTGGCTAGAACCTCCCATCTATCAGCAATTAGAAGAAAGGGGTAATTTTACGAATTATCTTAAGTTAGTTGATAAAGCTAATTATACACAAACGCTTAATGCAGCCGGATACTACACCGTTTTCGCACCTAACGATGATGCTTTTAGTGAATATTTTTCACAAAATGGCTATTCCTCAGTAGATGACATTGATTCAATACTGGCAAAAAAAATTGTCACATATTCAATGTGTATTACACCAGCATCGTACGAAACAATTGATGACTTTCAGGACGGAACGACTACTGCCACACTTGAATCTACCCTTGATAAAGCTTTTAAGCGTACAACCTACAATTACAAATGGGTATATAAAGAAGCCGATGAAAACGGAATTGAGCGTTATGTCATTGACTTCAACTCATCACCTGGTGTAGCAGGTGATGCGACACAAATATTTAATTCTAACGATTTCAATCAGAAAAACATACCGTTTTTCACATCGGCATATATGGCACAGGAAGGAATTTCGGCCACTGATTATAATTATTTCTATCCGAATGCCGAGCTTACCGATTTCAATGTGGCAAATGCCAAAGTTATTGAAAAAGATATCTGGGCTGAAAATGGTATTATTCATGTAGTTGATAAAGTAATTCCGCCCCTAAACAATTTGGAAGAAATACTGGAAGAAACAGATCAATGCTCAGAATTCAAAAGTATACTCGACAAATACATTGTAGAATACAAATATGCATTTGATAATTTTCAGCTAAAATATGAACAGTCTTCAGGCCAGCGTCAGGATATTTATATGAAAGTCTACAGGGGCGCAGCTTTCAATCTTAACTGTGAAAATTATCTCACTTTTTCACAAACCTCAAGGCAGATGGATTCTCAAATTGATGGCTACACATTATTTGCCCCTAACAATACTGCAATGCAGGATTTTTACAATGACAAGCTCTTTAATTACGGGTATAATTCACTCGATGAAATGCCCGATTATATTATACGGGAATTTGTAAACGCTCACATGTTTATGAATACCGTTTGGCCAACACTTTTTGACGCAACCACTAACCTTTACGGAGAAGAAGCCCGTTTCGATGTCAATTCAAATGTTAAAAAGATTGAAATGGGAAGTAACGGCGTATTTTATGCTGTTGATAAAGTACAAGCTACCAACGCATTCTCAACCGTATTGGCCGATATTTTATTAAACCCCGATTACTCTCTAATGTACCAGGCTTTGCTCGATGTTGAGCCAATGGCCGAAAACCTTAAAAGTACAAAAGCCAGATACCTGCTATTCCCAATCTCAAACGATCAATTTGAACAGGCAGGGCTTGCGTTTAACTCAACCAGTAATTCATGGGAATTTACTGATGATGTTTACCGCCCCGACTTAGGGTCGAGTGCATTTACGGCATTACAGCGTTTACTGTACCTGCACATCATTTTATTAAGCAATGATGAAGAAATTGAGCTACTCACCAGCTCCGGGGTTATTAAGGCCTACAATGAAGAATACATTGCCTACAACCGTGGTCGTATTTATGGTAGTGGAAATTCAAGGGCAACACAACCCCGTATAACCGAAACCATTGAAAGTGGTGCTATCAATGGCCAGTCATACGCATTAAGCAATGCTATCCTTTTCTCCAACGGAAATATTGGCGAAGTGCTTTCAGTTACTTCAATTAGCAGTGACTATAAAGCAACACAGTTAATGGCATATCTCCGGAAAATTGCAGACGCTACCTATGTCAACGATGATGGAATTGATACTTATTTGTCGGGATGTGTTTACAATAACGAAAACCAAGAAATAAAAGATATATCAAACACCAGCTTTTTAACGGTATTCTTACCCAACGACGAAGCTATTGCCAAAGCTGTTGAAGATGGTGTGCTTCCTGCAATTGAAAATTTTGCAAACGGAACACTGGGACCTGAAGTTCTTGCACAGGACAACCAAACAATGGAGAACTTTATTAAATATCATATTATTAAAAATAACAT